>DRLE01000084.1 GCA_011051475.1 Gammaproteobacteria bacterium | reverse complement strand
TACGGCGCTGTGCTTTTCTTCGGGCTTTCGGTCGGCAGCTTTCTCAACGTGGTTGCTTATCGCCTGCCGCTGATCATGCACCGCGACTGGAAACGCGAATGCCATGAATTTCTCGAGCTGAAAGAACCCGAGCTGGAAGAGCCCCTTGCCTCCATGAGCCTTTCCACCCCGCGCTCCGCCTGCCCGGAATGCGGTCACAGGATTCGTTTCTGGGAAAACATCCCCGTGCTCAGCTACCTGCTCCTGAAAGGCAGGTGCTCCGGCTGCGGCAGTTCCATTTCCATACGTTATCCATTGATTGAACTGATCACCGGCCTGGCTTCACTGGCTGTGGCCTGGCGTTTTGGTGTCAGCGCGCAAACCCTGGCGGCACTGGTCTTTACCTGGATACTGATTGCACTGACCCTGATCGATTTAAAGGAGCAGCTACTGCCGGACAATATCACCCTGCCCCTGTTATGGCTTGGTATTCTGCTGAGCATGTTCGAGCTGTTCACCGACCTCAAATCCAGCGTAATCGGCGCTATTGCCGGCTATATGATTCTCTGGTCGGTGTTCCAGCTGTTCAAGTTGCTGACCAAAAAGGAGGGCATGGGCTTTGGTGACTTCAAATTACTGGCCGCTCTGGGTGCCTGGACTGGCTACAGTTTCCTGCCACAGATTATCCTGGTATCTTCAGTCGTCGGTTCCGTTTCCGGTATCAGCATGCTGATTTTCGGCAAAACCGGAAAACAACAGCCTATTCCCTTTGGACCCTATCTTGCCGTTGCCGGCTGGATTGCCCTGCTCTGGGGAGAACAGATCAACCAGACCTACCTTTCATTTCTGTAGGTAAACAAAGGCCATGCTAAAAGTCGGTCTTACGGGAGGCATCGGCAGTGGCAAAAGCACTGTTTCGCGCCTGTTTGAACAACATAACATACCCGTTATCGATACCGACCTTATCGCGCGTGAGCTGGTCAGCGATCCCGATGTCCTGCAGCAACTGGTCAGCCTTTTTGGTGATGTTGTCATTGACCGCAATGGCCAGCTCGACAGGCCGGCGCTGGCACAGATCGTATTTAACCGGCCGGAAGAACGCCAGAAGCTTGAAGCACTGTTACACCCGCTGATCCGTGAGCAGGTCAACGCCAGTCTGAAAAAGCTGGCGCTCAGCTCGCCGGCCCCCTACGCAATCATCGTGGTGCCACTGCTGCTGGAAAGCGGCTTTCAGACCCTGGTCGACCGGATACTTGTCGTCGATGCCGATGAGGCAAATCGCATTGCACGCATTAAACAGCGTGACGATCGCAGCCTGAACGAAATCCGTTCAATCATGGCAAGCCAGGCAAGTGACCAGGAACGCCGCCTGGCAGCTGACGACATCATTGAAAACAACAGTAATATCAACAACCTGCGGGAGCAGGTCGACAGGCTTCACCGTCAGTACCTGCTGCTGTCAGCAGAGATCGACTAAATTGACGTTCCCAGCCAGCAAAAAAAGTGTAAAATTTGCCGCATTCAGGATTCCAGCCGGCATCCTGCCCCCGAGACGAGCAGCATGGCGACAGGCAGCATGGCTTATCAAAACCAGGTGATAAACATACCGTGACTGAATATTACGTATACGAACAGCCACTGAACGAAAAGGTCCGTTCTTTCCTGCGCCTGGAAAAACTGTTTCAGCAATATGCCTTTCACCTGAAACATGCCTCCGACTGGAACAACCGTGCCGCCATCGACTGCATCCTGGAAATTCTTGCCTATACCAGCCGCAGCGACATCAAGCTGGAAATACTCAAGGAACTGGAGCGCCAGCACACCCGCCTGGAGCGCCTGGCCAAGCGCCCGCAGATTGACCAGGCCCAGTTGAAGTCGGTGCTGAAAAACATCAACAAGCGTATGGGTGAGCTTCAGGCCATTAACGGCCAGGTCGGTCAGGCCACCAAGAATGTCGAGCTGCTGTCGGCCATCGCCCAGAAAAGTTCGGTCCCCGGCAGCATCTGCGACTTCGACCTGCCCGCGCTGAAACACTGGTTGACACTGCCACGTGAAACACGCACAAAGCACATTGAAAAATGGTTTCAGCCATTCGGTCATCTCGACCGCTCTATACAGATGATCCTCGATGTTCTGCGTCACAGCACCGAAGGCACAAATGAAACTGCCGAGCACGGTTTTTTCCAGCAATCACTGGACACCAGCCAGGCGGTCCAGCTACTGCGCATATCCATTCCCGCTGACAGTCAGTGCTACCCCGAGATCAGCGCCGGCAAGCACCGCTTTTCCGTGCGCTTTATGAAGAACGAGGACCCCGCGCAACGCCCCGAGCAGTGCAAGGAAGATGTTCGATTCCACCTGAAAATGTGCGCCATCTGAAATGGCCGAGCATTTATACCAGCCTCTCGGCATGTAACGTTCCGCTGTTCATGCTTATTTCCAGAAAGCACTGATTGCCGCTACACCCTGCGCACCGTTTTCAAGGGCAGTCTCAAGGTCTTTTTCAGAAACACCACCAAGCGCATAGACCGGCACCGGAATATCCCTGATCATTTTCGCAAAAGCCTCCCAGCCCAGCGCCGGCATATCAGGATGACTGGCGGTCGGCAGTACCGGTGACAGCACCATAAAATCGGCCTTTAGATCCATGGCTTTCTGCAACTCCTCTGTATTGTGACAGGATGCACAGAACAGCTCTCCCGGCGGGCGCTCACTCAGGGATTTCAGTTTGCTGCTATCAGCATGATAACCGGCGAAGTCGATGCCGGAAAGATCAAGACAGGGTTCCAGCTCGGCCGCAATATTCAACAGCAGTTTTGCTCCGGCCTGTTTGCATAAGGCCGCACTGGTCTCAACAAAGGCCTGAACCAGTGCTGGCTCGCTCAGACTGTCTTTTTTCAGGCGCAGCTGTACCAGCCTGATGCCGCTGCTCAGGGCTTTTTCCAGCTTCTGTTGAAAATCATCAAGATCGGCAAACTTGCCGGTAATCAGGTATTTGTCAGGCAGGGACATGGCTTTGATTATTGCGTAGTTGGCTTGCGGGAAATCATAAAAGACCAGCTCGGACAGGGCAAGCCATTTCACCGGTTGTCCTTCCCTGCCCCGTGCCGTACCGGAAAAACGTTCCACCCGGTGCACATGCAGACAAACGGTTTTATCGGCATAGGCATGTTCAATACGAATCAGGGGGCGGGACGCAATAATGCGCAGGCCAATTTCCTCGGCAATCTCCCTTGCCAGCGCCTGTTCGACGCTTTCGCCGTTTTCGATCTTGCCGCCGGGAAATTCCCACAGGCCACCCTGGTGTGCCTGCGGATGGCGCCGGCTGATGCATACCTCACGGTTATCATTGATAATAACGGCTACGGCGACGTGAACGGTCTCCGCCTGTGCTGCTGACATACTATCAGGTACGATACTCGGCATTGATGCGCACATACTCGTGCGACAGATCGGTGGTCCATATCTGCGCACTGCTGTCACCACGACCGAGTTCTACACGAATAAGAATCTCTTCACGATCCATTACCGCCTGGCCTTTTTCTTCGCGGTAGTCTTCGGCCACACCGCCACCACGAACAATGCAGACATCACCAAGATACAGATTGACCCGGCTGATATCCAGGTTTTCCACACCGGCGCGACCCACGGCGGCCAGTATCCTGCCCCAGTTCGGGTCCGAAGCAAACAACGCGGTTTTCACCAGCGGCGAATGCGCAATGGTATAGGCCACCTGCCGCGCCTCATCGAGGCTGGCCGCCTGCTCGATATCGACCGTGACAAACTTGGTGGCACCTTCGCCGTCACGCACAATCGCCTGCGCCAGTTGCCGGCAGAGTGAGGCGACGGCATCGGCAAAAGCCGAAGCTTCAGCCGAGGCGGCATTCAGTTCCGGATTGCCCGCGGCGCCCGTTGCCGCCAGCACACAGGCATCATTGGTGGAGGTATCGCCATCGACGGTAATGGCATTGAAACTCTGCGTCACCGCCTCGCTTAGACACTGCTGCAGAAAGCTCTGCTCGACACGGGCGTCGGTGGCAATAAAGGCCAGCATGGTAGCCATGTCCGGGCGAATCATGCCCGAGCCCTTGCTGATGCCACTGATGGTAACTTCCGTACCATCAAGCATGATGCTCCGGCTGGCGCCCTTGGCCACGATATCCGTGGTCTTGATGCCCTGCGCCGCCGCCAGCCAGTTATCCTGGGCAAGCTGCGGCACAATCTTTTCAATACCCGAGTACATGGCATCCATCGGCAGCTGTTCACCGATAACGCCGGTGGAAAACGGCAAGACCTGCGAGTCATCACAGCCAAGTGCCTCTGCCAGCCACTGACATGTCTGCTCGGCATTTTTCATGCCGGCATCACCGGTACCGGCATTGGCATTGCCGGAATTGATCAGCAGGGCACGGGGGGAAGATTGTGAGAGATGATTTTTCGCCAGTGTCACCGGCGCCGCACAGAAAGCATTCTGCGTAAAGGTAGCCGCAACACAAGCCCCTTCATCAAAGGCAAAAACAACCAGATCATCCTGCCCGTTTTTCTTGATGCCAGCAGCAACAGAAGCCAGCCTGACGCCGGCAACAGGAGCAATAGAAGAAGGTTCACTTAACCCTACAGGCATGGTTTTTTTATGTTATTTCAGAATTTAGGTAGCAATATAAAAAAGCCGGCAACGGCAAAGCCTTATGCCGGCCTACACTATTCACTATTCGTTATTCACTATACACTGCGCCGCAGGCGCCAAAAGCGCTATGAGAGTTTGCCATGGCACTGCTTGTACTTCTTGCCCGAACCACAGGGACAGGGTTCATTGCGCCCGACCTTGCGTTCGCGGCGTATCGGCTGCTGTGCAACCGCCTCGCCTTCACCCGCCCCGGCGCCCTGTGCTTCATCACCTTCGGCCTGTATACCGCCGGCTTCGGCGTGCTGATAGTTGACATTCTCCACCTGCGGACGATCCTTTTCTTCCAGTTCTTCAACTTCCTCGTTGCTCTGTATCTTCACCTTGGACAGAATGCTGACCACTTCGTACTTGATGCGTTCAAGCAGCTCGGAGAACATTTCAAAGGCTTCGCGCTTGTACTCCTGCTTGGGATTCTTCTGCGCGTAACCGCGCAGGCCGATGCTCTGGCGCAGGTAATCCATGGCGGCCAGGTGCTCTTTCCACAGCTTGTCGAGCACATTGAGCATGACGTGTTTTTCATAGTTGCGCATACCTTCGCTGCCGACCAGTGCCTCCTTGGCCTCGTACTCGGCAATGACTGCGTCAAGTATCTTGCGGCGCAGACCGGCCTCGTCCAGCATATTGTCCTCTTCCAGCCACTTGCCCACCGGCAGCTGCTGACCAAACTCTTCTTCCAGCGCGTTCTCCAGACCTTCGATATCCCACTGCTCGTCAAGGCTGCCCGGCGGAATATAGGCGGTAATCATATTATTGATAACCTCTTCGCGGATCACCTTGATGGTGGCGGAAAGGTCGGACTCGGACATCATTTCATTGCGCTGCGCGTAGATCACCTTGCGCTGGTCATTGGCAACGTCATCGTATTCCAGCAGCTGTTTGCGAATATCGTAGTTATGGCCTTCCACCTTGCGCTGCGCATTTTCAATGGCACGGTTGACCCAGGGGTGCTCAATGGCTTCGCCCTCTTCCATGCCCAGTTTTTTCATCAATGCGCCGACCTTGTCCGAGGCAAAGATGCGCATCAGGTCATCCTGCAGTGACAGGTAGAAGCGACTGGAACCCGGATCACCCTGGCGACCGGAGCGCCCGCGCAGCTGGTTGTCGATACGCCGTGACTCGTGACGCTCACTGCCGACAACATGCAGGCCGCCGGCTTCAATAACCTGCTGGTGACGCCTCTGCCATTCCTGACGAACTTTTTCCTTTTCTTCCTCGCTGACATCACCGAGTTTTTCCAGCTCGGCCTCGAGGTTGCCACCAAGCACGATATCGGTACCACGACCGGCCATATTGGTGGCAATGGTTACCGCACCGGGGCGACCGGCGTTGGCGATAATGTGCGCTTCGTTTTCATGCTGCTTGGCATTGAGCACATTGTGCTCGATTTTCTCTTTTTTCAGCAGGCGTGAGAGATGCTCGGAAACCTCGATCGAGGCGGTACCGACCAGTACCGGCTGGCCGCGTTCGACGCAATCCCTGATATCCTCAATAATGGCATTGAATTTTTCTTCGGGCGAAAGGAATACCAGGTCGGTATTGTCCACCCTGGCCATGGGCTTGTTGGTGGGAATAATCACCACTTCCAGGCCATAGATCTGCAGCAGCTCTTCCGCCTCGGTATCGGCGGTACCGGTCATGCCGGAAAGCTTTTCATAAAGGCGGAAATAGTTCTGGAAGGTAATGGAAGCCAGCGTCTGGTTTTCATTCTGAATGGGTACGCCTTCTTTGGCTTCCACCGCCTGGTGCAGTCCCTCGGACCAGCGCCGGCCGTCCATGGTGCGGCCGGTAAACTCGTCAACAATAACGACTTCATTATCGCGCACAATATAGTGTACGTCTTTTTCAAACAGAACCAGTGCGCGCAGGGCGGCGTTAAGATAGTGCACCAGATTGATATTGCTGGCGCTGTACAGCGAATCATTTTCGTCCAGTATGCCTTCTTCAACCAGGATCTTTTCGATTTTCTGGTGACCCTGCTCGGTAATATGCACGGTGCGATTTTTTTCATCCACCGAGTAATCGCCTTCCTCCGGTTCTTCCTTGGTGGTCTGACGACCCTGTTCGAGCTTTTTCACAATATCCTTGAAACGCTGATGCAGGTCGGTGCTTTCGCTGACGGCGCCGGAAATAATCAGTGGTGTACGCGCTTCGTCGATCAGAATCGAGTCAACCTCGTCGACAATGGCAAAGAACTGGCCACGCTGGACCTTTTCCTCGGCGGTAAAGGCCATATTGTCGCGCAGGTAATCAAAACCGAATTCGTTATTGGTGCCATAGGTAATGTCGGCTGCATAGGCCTGCTTCTTGGCTACCGGGTCCATACCGGAAACACTGATACCGGTAGTCATGCCGAGGAAGTTGTAGAGTTTGCCCATCCATTGTGCATCACGGCTGGCCAGATAGTCATTTACCGTAACGACATGCACACCCTTGCCGGGCAGCGCATTAAGATAGGCTGCCAGGGTCGCAACCAGGGTCTTGCCTTCACCGGTACGCATCTCGGCAATCTTGCCGCTGTGCAGCACCATGCCGCCGATCAGCTGTACATCAAAGTGGCGCATACCCAGTACGCGACGACCGGCCTCCCTGACCACGGCAAAGGCTTCGGGCAACAGCTGATCAAGGGTTTCACCTTTGTCCAGGCGCTCACGGAATTCTACGGTTTTTGCCGCCAGCTGCTCATCGCTGAGCGCTTCAATTTCGGGCTCCAGCGCATTGATCTGCGCAACGGTTTTACGGTGTTTCTTGATAATGCGGTCATTGCGGCTGCCAAAGACCTTTTTAACGGCGTTTACAATCATTGTTTGTTATTTAACCTGTAACCTGGTATTTAAATACGGCCTGACCTTTCCCGGGCGGTCAGGCCACTCCGGGTGGTATTCCCGATATTTTTGCGAAGGAAAATATAGCAAGCCGAAAACAGACGTATTATGCCTCAGAACGGCCTTCGGGTCACACGATTCGAGTGGTATTTTGAGGATAAGTTTATCGCGAGGCGACAAATTTTGCGGGATTGATCTGGCGGTCCTTTTTCAGCACTTCAAAGTGAACGTGCGGGCCGGTTGAACGCCCGGTTGAGCCCATCAGTGAAATCGGCTGGCCTTTTTCCACACTGTCACCAACGGACACCAGCAGCTTGGCATTATGGCCATAGCGTGTGCTGTAACCATTACCATGATTGATTTCAATCAGATTGCCGTAACCGTAACGCTCCCCTGCCCAGGTCACCACACCGCTGGCAACGGCAACAATCTTGCTGCCTTCCTTGCCGGCAAAGTCCATACCCTTGTGCATGGCCAGCTTGCCGGTAAAGGGATCGGTGCGCTTGCCATAGTAGGACGAGGTCCAGCCTTTCAGAATAGGACGACCTCGCGGTTTTGATGCCTTGCGCAACTGACGGTTCATAATGACATCTTCCAGCACGTCCAGCTGCTGCTCACGTGTACTTAACTGCTCATTGAGACTGGCAATAACATTTTCGAAATCGACACTGGCGACCGTCTCTGCTTCATTCGGTCCACCATAGGCCGGCGGATTGCTGAAATCAAATTCCTTGGCGTCCAGTTTGGCAACCTTGACCAGGCGCTGACCCAGTGCATTCAGGCGAATAACCTCTGCCTGCATACTGCCAAGACGGGCAGCCAGTGCATCCAGCTCGGAAGCGGCCGAGTGGCGCGCCTGCTTGATCAGCTGTTTCTGCTGGGAAATATCATTCTGCAGGGCAACGAGCTGATTGACTGTTGCGTGCGTGCTGCCATACCAGTAACCGGCACTCACAAGCAGGCCGGCAAAAAGGCTTATAATACCGGTAAGCAGAAAGAGCTGGCGACCACCATCAAGTTGACAACGCAGTGGTTTACCCCGAAATTTTCCAAGAAAAATGATATTCATGTTTAAAAATAATCGTTATATGATTGATTCAGTACTGTTCAGTATAGACAAAATGTCGGGGTTTTTAGCACAATGAAGCCAATAAATGAGCAAATAAACCCCAAATTTGTGATTCAGGCCAGAAAACTCTCGCAATTCAATCGCTTACTGCAGGAAATCCTGCCGCCGGAGTGCCGGCCCCATGTTGAAGTCGCGAATATCCGCCAGCAGAGCCTGATGCTGATTACCGACTCACCGGTATGGACTACCCGCTTGCGCCAGCTCAGTCCAAAGATTCTGGCATTCATCCGTGACAATATTCCTGATACGCAGGGCATCCACCACGTACAGATCAGTACCCGCTATCCGGCAGCAAAAACAGCTGTGGCCGTCACCCCGGATAAAAAGCGCATGCAGAATGCCTCTACGGAGAAAACACAGCCGGCGATCAGTCAGAAAACTGCCCGTCTGCTGTCACAGTCAGCCGACAGCATTCAGCATCATGCCCTGAAAAATGCCCTGTTGAAACTGGCGCGCCATGCTGCTAAAGGCAGTAGCAATACCCAGTCAGGGGCTTCCGATAAAACAGAATAGTCCTTCCAGCCCTGGCCTGTCCCTCCCGGCCTGTCCCTGATATTTTATTCCTTGAATCTGTGTCCGCTTAATAACGACAGACTAAAAAGTCTGTAATGGCTGTGCGTAGGAAATAGGGGAAGAGGCTTTTTCATCCTCGAAGGTGACTTCTTCCCAGGCATCCGGGTCAGCACATAAGGCTTTTAACAGTTTGTTGTTCAGCGCATGGCCGGAGCGGTAACCGGAAAAAGCACCGATGGAGCTGTGACCCAGCAGATACAGGTCGCCAATGGCATCCAGTATCTTGTGTTTTACGAATTCATCTTCGTAACGCAGGCCATCTTCATTCAGTACGCGGTATTCGTCGACGACAATAGCGTTATCGATACTGCCCCCCAGGGCCAGATTGTTCTTGCGCAACGCTTCGATATCGCTCATAAAACCGAAGGTACGTGCGCGACTGACTTCTTTCACAAAAGAGGTGGTGGAAAAATCGATTTCCGCGGTACAGGGTGCGTCCTTGAAGGCAGGATGATCAAAGTCGATGGCAAAACTGACCTTGAAACCGTCGAACGGGTCAAAACGCGCCCACTTGCCCTCTTCCTCGACAACCACGGATTTCTTGATACGCACAAAACGCTTGGGCGCGTCCTGCTCGATTATACCGGCTGACTGAATCAGGAAGACGAAAGGACCGGAGCTGCCATCCATAATCGGCACTTCGGCGGCGCTGACATCGACATAGGCATTATCAATACCCAGGCCGGCCATGGCGGAAAGCAGGTGTTCAACCGTGGAAACACAAACACCGTCCTGTTCCAGCGTGGTAGACAGCATGGTGGCGCCGACATTCTGCGCGTCAGCCTTGATTTCTACCGGCTCGTTAAGATCGACACGGCGAAAGATTACGCCCGTGTCTGGCTGTGCCGGCCGCAGGGTCAAATAGACCTTCTCGCCGGAGTGCAAACCGACACCGGTTGCACGAATCACATTTTTTAACGTTCTTTGCCTGATCAAAACTGTTTTTCCCATGCCCAACACCGAGGTTGGAGCAGTGTTTGATAAAAAATCACCGCATTATCACATATTTACAGTGCAAATTGGAAGCGCAGCATCAGCCATTACCGACCAATAAGGGCGTTTTTCCGATAAAAACGGCATTATTAAAGTCAAATTGGCGCCTAAAAGCACATAAAATCGGAAAAATCCGGCATTTCTGTTTTTTCCGCCATTAAGCTGATTTTAGTGCATTTCAGCCATTAATCCGCCTGGCGACGTAAAAAGGCCGGAATATCCAGCATATCCTCATCATATTCACCATTGACACCAACCGGCATATCACTGGTGCCTGTCTTGCGCATCACAGCCGGTTTTTCCAGTTCATCGTAATCGGTAACGGCGGCAACAGGCGGCTCTTTTTTAACAACCTTGATTTCTGCTGGCTGTGGCGTCGGTGCCTGAACCTTGGCTGGCTGACCCAGACCGGTGGCAACCACGGTGACACGAATTTCACCTTCCAGCGAGTCGTCAATAGCGGTACCCATAACCACGGTAGCATCTTCTGAAGCAAAGCCGTTGATGACTGCGCCGATATCCTGGAACTCACCCAGTGTCATATTGGCGCCGGTGACATTGACCAGGATGCCGCGAGCACCGGACAGATTAACGTCTTCCAGCAGCGGACTGGCAATGGCGGACTCGGCCGCAAGCTGGGCGCGATCATCACCGGAAGCCCGGCCTGAACCCATCATACCCATGCCCATTTTTGACATCACGGTGCGCACGTCGGCGAAGTCGACATTGATAACGCCGGGATTGGTGATCAGCTCGGTAATACCCTGCACCGCGCCGCAAAGCACATCATTGGCGCCGTTAAAGGCGTTCATCAGGTCGAAGTCGCGACCGTAAACGTCCAGCAGTTTGTCATTGGGAATGGTGATCAATGAATCAACATGGTTGGTCAGTTCCTTGATGCCCTGCATGGCAATCTTCATGCGCGCGGAACCTTCAAAGGCAAACGGCTTGGTCACCACGCCGACCACCAGGATACCCATTTCACGGGCGATCTGTGCAACCACGGGGGCGGCGCCGGTACCGGTACCGCCACCCATGCCGGCGGTAACGAACAGCATGTCGGAATTTTCAATCGCTTCCTGGATCAGCTCGCGATCTTCCAGTGCCGCCTGCTGACCGATTTCCGGGGTCGCGCCTGCGCCCAGACCCTTGGTAATATTGCTGCCGATCTGCAGTGACTTGGCGCCGTCGAAACGACCCAGCGCCTGCGCGTCGGTATTGGTACAGATAAAATCAACACCGGCAATTCCGCTGTTCACCATGTGCTGAACCGCGTTGCCGCCACCGCCACCGACTCCGATGACCTTGATTACCGCATCTTGTGCGCCTGAATCCATTAATTCGAACATTGGCATGACCTTTCTCCTCTGTTATGAGATTTTAATTTTTGAATTTGTGTGTATGTTTTTTTTGCAATTGTTTGTTATTGCTGATGCCCAGCTATTGATTATTAGAAATTTCCCTGAAACCAGTTTTTCATCCGCTCGAAAATTCCCTTTACGCCGCCATCCATCATGATATGACTGGTGCCGTTATTACGATGCTGGTTGCCGAACAGCAGCAGGCCGACACCGGTGGCGTAAATCGGATTGCTGACCACGTCAGACAATCCGGAAACATGTTGCGGCAGGCCGAGGCGCACCGGCGCGTGGAATATTTCCTCGGCCAGGTCGATCACCCCTTCCATCTTCGAGCTGCCGCCCGTGAGCACGACGCCGGCGGCAATGATTTCCTCGAAACCACTGCGGCGCAGCTCGGCGTGTACCAGGCTCAGTAATTCTTCGTAACGCGGCTCAACCACTTCCGCCAGGGTCTGGCGCGAGAGTTTGCGCGGCGGGCGCTCGCCCACGCTGGGCACCTCGATGGTTTCCTCGGGGTTGGCCAGCTGGCGCAGGGCGCAGGCGTACTTGATCTTGATTTCATTGGCATACTGCGTCGGTGTGCGCAGGGCCACGGCGATATCATTGGTGACCTGGTCGCCGGCAATGGGAATCACCGCGGTGTGGCGGATGGCGCCCTCGGAGAACACCGCGATATCGGTGGTGCCACCGCCGATATCCACCAGGCAGACACCCAGCTCCTTCTCATCTTCGGTGAGCACGGCGTAACTGGAGGCGAGCTGCTCAAGAATAATGTCATCGACTTCCAGGCCGCAGCGGCGCACGCATTTGATAATGTTCTGCGCAGCACCCACGGCGCCGGTGACCAGGTGCACCTTGGCCTCCAGGCGCACACCGGACATGCCGATGGGATCGCGGATGCCTTCCTGGTCATCGATAATGAATTCCTGCGGCAGGATATGCAGTACGCGCTGGTCGGCGGGAATGGCGACGGCGCGAGCGGCATCGATCACCCGGTCGATATCACCATTGGTAACCTCGCGCTCGCGAATGGCGACAATGCCGTGCGAATTCAGGCTGCGGATATGACTGCCGGCAATGCCGGCGTAAACCGAATTGATATCACAGCCGGCCATCAGCTCGGCCTCTTCCACCGCATGCTGTATCGATTTCACCGTGGATTCGATATTGACCACCACGCCCTTCTTCAGACCGTTGGACGGATGCGAACCCAGGCCGATGATTTCAATCTCGCCTTCATCATTGACTTCACCAACAATGGCCACCACTTTCGAGGTGCCGATATCCAGACCGATTAACATATTTCTATCTGACTTCTTTGTCATTCTTTATGCCTCACCTTCTCGCGTTACAGCAATCGTGCCGATAAGCGCAAGCCGTGAATTCGTGTTTAAGGAAGCAGTTCTGAAACCGGGTATTGCCATACCCGCGTTCTCAAGACCTGCACTTTCAGTTTCGTTTTGGATCATTTTTACAGCAAAGCCGTTGGGATAACGCATATCGATAGTGGCAATCGCCTCACCGTTTTTCCGGTTACGCATCAGTGCCGGCAGCACGCGGATAAAACGCTGCAGGCGCTTCTCGGTATCAAAACGCCCCAGACGTATCGTCACCGGTTTTGCCTTCTCTTCGCCAGCCTCAACAATCTGCATCTGCCAGGCGCGGCGCTGATCGAGGTCCAGACGTATGACGTCAAAATCCAGCAGCGCCATTTCCCGGTAAAGCCGGTTCATGAACTGCCAGACCTTGTCCTGCTGGCCGGCAGGGCCGTTTAACTGCGGCAAGGCAAGCGCATGATCCACTGTGGCAGGCTGAAACACGTCACCGTCCTGGTTGATATAGGCATTGTCATTCCAGTAGGCCAGCGGCTTCTGTTCTTCAATATTCACCTGCAGGCCTGCCGGCCACTGCCGCCGCACAGCCACGTCTTTTACCCAGGGCAGCTTCTGCAACTGCTCGCGGATCCGGCCCAGGTCAACGGTAAAATAACCACCGTCAATATTCGCGGCGATAATCTTCTGCACCTCACCACGGTCAATAAAACGCAGATCGCCGGCCACATCGATCTGCTCCACCGGCAATATATCCGGGACGTCGACCGACTTCAGCTGGCTGCCCAGATAAAGTACGGCTACGGCAGCAACGCTCAGTGCCAGTCCCTTCAGTACGGCTTTTACCGGCAGTGCTCGCTTCTGCTGTTTCCTGCTGCCCTGCGAGGCACTGCGACGCCTTATGCGACCCGCTGTTTTGGCATGCGTTGTTCTGCGCTTACTCATGGTGCCCGCACCTTGCCGATGTCAGTATCCGCAGCACCAGTTCTTCAAAACCGATGCCTGCCTGCTTTGCCGCCATTGGCACCAGCGAATGACTGGTCATGCCGGGCACGGTATTCACCTCGATCAACCAGAGCTTGCCTGCCTTGTCGACCATAAAGTCCACCCTGCCCCAGCCGCAGGCATTGACCGCATCAAACGCCTGTTTCACCAGCGCGGCATATTCCGCCTCCTGTGCCTCGGGCAGGCCGCAGGGACAGATATACTGCGTATCATCGGCCTCGTATTTGGCGTCAAAATCATAGAAGCGGTGCGGTGTTTCCAGGCGAATCATAGGCAGCACCTGCTCATCAAGTACGGCCGCGGTGTATTCCCTGCCTTCGATCCAGCGCTCGGCAATCACCGTGCCACCGCAGGCGCGCGCCTTCTCCCAGGCCGGCAGCATTTCTTCTTCCGTTTCCACCTTGCTCATACCGATACTGGAACCTTCCAGCACCGGCTTGATAATCAGCGGCAGGCCCAGGTTCTGTATAGCCATCTGACAGCTTTCATCTGAATCCAGTACGCAGAATTCCGGTGTCGGCAAACCGTGTTCCATCCAGACCTGCTTGGTCTTCAGCTTGTCCATGGCCAGCGCCGAGGCGCGCACGCCGGAACCGGTATAGGGCAGTTCGATAGCCTCCAGCAGCTTCTGCATGGTGCCGTCTTCACCGCCGCGGCCATGCAGGATAACGAAGGCGCGATCAAAGCCGCCTTCGCGCAGGACCGCTTCCGTGTTTTCATCGACATCAACAGCATGGGCATCAACACCACGCTCTTGCAGGGCCTTTAATACCGCCTGCCCGCTGAGCAGTGATATCTCGCGCTCGGCCGAGGTACCGCCCATAAGCACGGCGACTTTTCCGAATTGTGAGGCGTCAATACTCATGCTTCTTTCCTGTCACCCACGATACGTACTTCGGTCTGCAGCAATACACCCTGCTGTTTTTCAACTTCCCGCTGCACCAGCTCGATCAGCGATTCAATATCCGCCGCCGTGGCATTGCGGTCATTGATAATAAAATTGGCGTGTTTCGCCGAAACCACCGCACCACCGATACGACGGCCCTTGAGGCCGCAGCTTTCGATCAGACGCGCGGCATAATCGCCCTGCGGGTTGCGGAACACACTGCCACAACTGGCCACCCCGGTAGGCTGGCTGGCGCTGCGTTTGGCCAGCAGCGCCTTGATATCGATGGCGCCTGCCTGCTTTTCTTTTACCGGCTGCAGCTGCAGGGTAGCGCTGACAAACCATTCCTCACGCGGGCCTTCCACATGGCGATAGCCGTAACTGAACTCGGAAGCATTACGGCGGATGATTTCGCCCTTACGGTTCATGGTTTCAACTTCCACAACCAGCGGCCAGGTCTCGCCGCCAAAGGCGCCGGCATTCATGGCCAGAGCACCGCCGAGCAGGCCCGGAATGCCGGCAAAAAATTCCGCACCGCTCAGACCATGGCGGCTGCAGAATCGCGCCAGCTTGGCGCCCGGCACACCGGCGCCGGCATAAACGCGGTTGTTCTCCAGCAGCTGCATATCGGTCATAACACCCTGAGTGGCAATCACGGTGCCGTTAAATCCGCCGTCACGCACCAGGGTATTGCTGCCCAGACCCATCCATAACAGTGGCTCATCTTCACCCAGGCCGGCAATGTATTCGGCCAGCGCTTCTTTCGACGCCGTCTGTATATAGCGACGGGCGGCACCACCGGCACGCCAGCTGGTGTGGCGTGACATCGGCTCATTTTCCAGTACCGTTAGTTTGTCAGTGTCTGCTTTAGCCATAATCATGTTTTGCATTACGCCCTGCCTTGCATTGCCTGTTTCAGCTCGGATGCAATGCGGCCGATACTGCCGGCGCCCATGGTCAGCACCAGGTCGCCATCCTGCAACAGGGCGGGCAGTTCGTCGGCCAGTTTTTCTACATCATCAATAAAAATCGGGTTAACCTTGCCGCGGGCGCGTACCGCGGCGCACAGGGCGCGGCCATCGGCGCCGGCAATCGGCGCTTCACCGGCGGCATACACCTCGCTCAGCACCAGCACATCACAGTTAACCAGCACGCTGGAAAAATCCTCGAACAGATCACGGGTGCGGGTGTAGCGGTGAGGCTGGAAAACAACGACCAGGCGTTTTTCCGGCCAGGCATTGCGGGTGGCTTTCAGCGTAGCCTCGACCTCCGTGGGATGGTGCGCATAGTCATCGACCAGGGTTATGCTGCGCTCGTCATCGAGTTTTACCTGACCGTACATATGCATGCGACGACCGATGCCAGCAAATTCACTCAGCGCCTTTTGCATCACGTCCTTGGATACGCCCAGCTCAAAGGCAATGCAGATGGCGGCCAGGGCATTGAGCACATTGTGGCGGCCCGGCATATTCAGGGTGATCTCAACCGGCCGCTCGGCCTCGGGCAGCATCACATCGAACACGGTCTGCTCACCCTGGTAGCGGATATTCGAGGCGCAGATATCGGCATCGAACTCGATACCGTAACGCAGCACCGGACGCGAAATTTCCGGCAGGATGCTGCGCACTTCCTCGTCATCGACACAGACCACGGCCAGGCCGTAGAACGGCAGATGGTGCAGAAACTCGACAAAGGTCTGCTTCAGCTTTGAGAAATCTCCGCCGTAGGTCGGCAGGTGGTCGGCATCGATATTGGTAACGATGGACATCACCGGCTGCAGATAGAGGAAGGAAGCATCGCTTTCATCGGCCTCGGCCACCAGGTACTTGCCCTGGCCCAGGCGGGCGTGGGTAGCGGAACTGTTAAGCTTGCCGCCGATAACATAGGTCGGATCGAGACCGGCCTCGGCCAGGATGCTGGTCACCAGCGACGTGGTCGTAGTCTTGCCGTGGGTGCCGGCAACGGCAATGCCCTGACTGAAGCGCATCAGCTCGGCCAGCATTTCGGCGCGCGGCACCACCGGTATGCGCCGGGCGCGGGCGGCTTCGACTTCCACATTATCCTGGCTGATTGCTGTCGAGGTCACCACGACATCGACATCGGCCACGTTTTCCACGGCATGGCTGTGATAGATCTTCACCCCCAGCTCCTGCAGGCGGCGGGTAACGGCATTGTCGCTGATATCGCTGCCGCTGACTTCATAACCCAGGGTATTGATCACCTCGGCGATGCCGCTCATACCGGCGCCGCCGATACCGACAAAGTGCACGCGGCGGATACGACGCATAAAATTGGCATTACCGACATTCAGTGGTGCGATCTGTGGCATCAGACTATCCCCCCGGCTTTCATGCAGGCATCGGCAATGGTTCTGGCGGCATCGGGCATGGCGCGTTCACGCGCGGCCCTGGCCATCTGCAGCAGCCTGTCACGACCGGCCATCAGCTCGCGCAGGGTATCGGCCAGCCACTGCGGCTCCAGCTCGTTCTGCTGTTTGATAATGGCGGCGCCGGCCTGTTCCAGGTAGGCGGCATTGG
Source organism: Gammaproteobacteria bacterium (assembly GCA_011051475.1). GTDB lineage: Bacteria > Pseudomonadota > Gammaproteobacteria > SZUA-229 > SZUA-229. Next base: position 2,415 of record DRLE01000084.1, on the reverse strand, counting down.
CGGTCTGATGATCGTCAACCGCGTGCGGATATGGCACCAGAATCGACGCGATACCGGCGGCGGCCAGCTCGAACACGGTCATGGCGCCGCTGCGACAGATCACCAGGTCGGCCCAGTCATAGGCCGCGGCCATATCATCGATAAAGGCTTCCACCTTTGCCTCGACGCCGGCATCGCGGTAACAGGCTTTGGCGCTGTCGAGGTTTTTCACCCCGGTCTGGTGCATCACCTGCGGGCGCTCGGCTGGCGCCAGCAGGGCCAGCGCCTGTGGAATGATTTCATTCAACCTGACCGCGCCCAGACTGCCGCCAACGACCAGCAGGCGCAGGGCGCCGTCATGCTGCACCGTACGCTGCTCGGGCGCGGGCAGTTCACAGATCTCACGGCGCACCGGATTGCCCGTGGTAATGGCGCCCTTGAACACGCCGGGGAAGGCCTGCATGACGGTGCCGGCAAAACGCGCCAGGATTTTATTGGTCAGGCCGGCAATGGCGTTCTGCTCCTGCAGCAGCAGGGGCTTGCGCAGCAGCCAGGCCATAATGCCGCCGGGACCGGAGGCAAAGCCGCCCATGCCCAGTACGGCGCAGGGTTTGCGCCGCCAGAGCACGGCCAGCGCCTGCTGACAGGCCAGGGCGATACGCAGCGGCGCCAGCAGCAGGGTCAGGGTATTCTTGCCGCGCAGACCGGTAATGCTCAGCCACTCGATCGGGTAACCGGCCTGCGGCACCAGACGGGATTCGATGCCGGCTTTGGTGCCCAGCCAGACCACCGGCACGCCGCGGGCGCGCAGTTCATCGGCCACCGCCAGTGCGGGGAAGACATGACCGCCGGTACCACCGGCCATAATCAGAACGGGACGCACATCCATCATAGCAGCGCACTCCCGGTCGGCTCTGCTGCCAGACCACCCGACAGACGATCTCTCAAACCGGCGCCGAAACCCCGGGCGGGGCGGGCAGCCGTACGAGCAGCCGTACGAGCAGCTTGGCGGGCAGCCTTGCGACCGCCCGCGCCGGTGGTTTTCACGCGCACGCGTTTTGCTTTTTGTGCGGCGCCACGGCCGGCCTGCTTGCGCGCCTGTCGCGCCACACCGCAGGTTTCGTAGTTAATGCGCAGCAACAGGCCCACGGCCATACAGCAGACGATCAGACTGCTGCCGCCGTAACTCATCAATGGCAGGGTCAGGCCCTTGGTTGGCAGCAGACCGACATTCACACCCATATTGATAAAGGCCTGCAGCGCCAGCCAGATGCCGATGCCATAGGCCAGGTAAGCAGCAAAAAAGTTGCCGGCCTGCTCGGCCTGGGCGGCGATTTTCAACGAACGGAAAAACAGCGTGGCATAGAGCAACACCACAAAGGCGACGCCGACAAAACCCAGCTCCTCGGACAGCACGGCGAAAAGGAAGTCGGTATGCGACTCAGGCAGATAGAACAGCTTCTGCACGCTGCCGCCCAGACCATTGCCGAACCAGCCACCGGTGCCGATGGCGATCAGTGACTGCGTCAGCTGAAAACCGGTATCGAAGGGATCGGCCCAGGGATTGGCAAATGAGGTCAGGCGCTGCATGCGATAGGGCGAGGTCACCACCAGCATCATGGCGGCGCCGGCAAACAGCAGCACAAAGAAGATAAACTGGGTAAAGCGCGCGCCGGCGAGAAAGGTCATACCCAGTACGGTGGCCATAATCACCACGGTGGCGCCAAAGTCGGGCTCCATCAGCAGCAGGATGCCGGCCAGGCCGACCATGACCATGGGCTTGAGAAACCCCTGCAGCGAACTGCGCACTGCTTCACCGTGGCGCACCAGGTAACCGGCCACATAGATCACCAGAAACATTTTCACCAGCTCGGACACCTGCAGATTGAACACGCCCAGCGGCAACCAGCGGGTACTGCCGTTGACGGTCTTGCCGATACCGGGTAGCAGCACCAGCACCAGCAGGAACAGAGCGAACATCAGCAATGACATGCCGGATTTTTCCCACTGCACCAGGCGGATTTTAAAGACCATCATGGCGGCAAACAGGCCGATGGCCACAAACACCAGCTGGCGCTCAAGGTAGTAGAACGGGTTGCCGAAATTACGGTCGGCAACACTGATCGAGGATGAAGCCACCATAACAATGCCCAGACTGAGCAGGCAGATAAAGACGATGCTGAGCACCGGGTCGAAGTCATCCAGGCTGAAACCGGCAAACAGCCGGCGCGCGGCAGGCCTGAAGGCCGGCATACGGGAGAACATATCGCTGCGAATGCTCATGCTTCTCCCCTCTTCAGTTTATTGACCGCTTCGATAAAGACCTCGCCGCGATGCTCGAAGCTGTTGAACATATCGAAGCTGGCACAGGCCGGCGCCAGCAGCACGCTGTCACCCGGCTGCGCCATCTCGCCGGCGGCCTGTACCGCCTCGTTC
>DRLE01000083.1 GCA_011051475.1 Gammaproteobacteria bacterium | reverse complement strand
CGTGAACTGATCGACGCCAAGAACGCGGCTGAAAATGTCATCCATGCCACCGAGAAATCCATCAAGGATCTGGGTGACAAGGTAGACGCTTCCGAGAAAGCCGCTGCCGAGTCCGCCATCGAAGACCTGAAGAAGGCGCTCGAAGGCGAAGACAAGGCCGACATCGAAGCCAAGACCCAGGCGCTGACCGAAGCTGCCGGCAAGATCGCTGAAAAAGCCTATGCCGAACAGCAGGGCGCAGCAGCCGGTGGTGCCGGTGCCGCTGGCGGTGAGCAGGCCACAGGTGGCCAGGCTGCTGACGACGATGTTGTCGATGCCGAGTTCGAAGAGGTCAAGGACAAGGACGACAATAAATAATTCGGGCCATTCTGGTGCCCATCCACAGGGACGTGATTAACCGCAGAGAAGCGGAGTATAGAGAGTAAACCTTTGCCGGTTCAAGGCATTAAAGAAAGACTCTGCATGCTCCCCGGCTCTGCGGTTAACTTGTGTATGAGCTTTATGTATTGGTTCAATACGTGAAAGCTCCTGCAAGCTCGTCATTGCGAGCACAGCGAAGCAATCTCACTCGGCACCAGCCTGACCAGATTGCTTCGCTGTGTTCGCAATGACAGATAACCGCAGGCCCGCATAAGGCTTTGCCGTTGCGGGCATTTTGCCGGCAACGGCAAAGCCTTATGCCAGCCTGCAACAAGCACATGCAATTAACGCATACGAAAAAATACAAGACTGAAACCTATAAGAAGCAGAACCCATGTCAACAAAAGTTTGTTATTACGAAGTACTCGGCGTGTCACGCGACGCCAGCGAAGCAGAACTGAAAAAAGCCTACCGTCGCCTGGCGATGAAATACCACCCGGATCGTAATACAGACAATCCCGAGGCAGAGTCCAAGTTCAAGGAGGCCAAGGAAGCCTATGAAGTGCTTTCTGATTCGAAAAAGCGCGCCGCCTATGACCAGTACGGTCATGCCGGTGTCGATCCCTCCATGGGTGGTCGGCCGGGTGCCGGCGCTGGCGCCGGTTTTGAAGACATCTTCGGTGATGTCTTCGGTGACATCTTCGGCGGAGGCGGTGGCCGCCGCCAGGGCGCACGACGCGGCTCGGACCTGCAGTACAATCTTGAGCTGACACTGGAAGAAGCCGTGTTCGGCACCGAGGTCAAGATCGAGGTCCCGACCCTGGTCGCCTGCAAGACCTGCCACGGCAGCGGCGCCCGCGAAGGGACTTCCGCTACTACCTGTACTACCTGTGGCGGTGTCGGCCAGGTACGTATGCAGCAGGGCTTTTTCGCCGTGCAGCAGACCTGTCCGCAGTGTCGCGGCAAGGGCAAGATCATTTCCGACCCCTGTCCCGACTGTCGTGGTGCCGGCCGCAGAAACGAGCGCAAGACCCTGTCGGTGAAAGTACCGGCCGGCGTCGATACCGGTGATCGTATCCGCCTGGCCGGGGAAGGCGAGGCCGGTGAAGCAGGAGCACCGGCGGGTGATCTGTATGTACAGATGCGGGTCAAGCCACACGCCATCTTTACCCGAGATGACAATGACCTGTTCTGCGAAATGCCTATTTCCATGGTCACCGCCGCCCTTGGTGGTGAAATTGAAGTGCCCACGCTGGACGGCAAGCTGCGCCTGAAAATCCCCGCAGAAACCCAGACCGGCAAACTCTTCCGCATGCGCGGCAAGGGCGTCAAACCGGTTCGCGGCGGCCCCACCGGCGACCTGCTGTGCCGCGTCATGGTAGAAACCCCGGTACACCTGAGCAGCAAGCAGAAAGAACTGCTGCGCGAATTCGACAGGTCGATACAGAAAGGCGGTGACAAGCACAGCCCGCAGAATGCGTCATGGACGGATCGGGTGAAGAAGTTTTTTGATGACTTAACAGCGTAGAAACTTCACCACAGAGGACACGGAGATCACAGAGTTTTTTTGTGTCATCCTGAGCGAAACGTAGTGAAGCCGAAGGATCTTATGCCACTGAGTATTCAGGTTAACCAGAACCTTCGACTTCACTACGTTTCGCTCAGGATGCCAGCTTTTTTGAATGACAAACTCTGTGACCTCCGTGTCCTCTGTGGTAAAAATGCTTTTAAACACAAGCCTTTAATGGCAAACTACACCCCTTGAATTACACAGAATAAAAACCCCCGGGGAACTCCATGTTAAACATCGGCATTACCGGTGCTGCCGGCCGTATGGGTCGCAACCTGATACAGGCCTGTTTTGAAAATCCCGCCGTGCAGCTGTCCGCTGCCATCGAGCACGAAAGCAGTCCGTTTATCGGCCGTGATGCCGGTGAGGTTGCCGGTATCGGCAGTCTGCATGTCAATATCGTACCGTCGATCGATGAGGCCATTAACAGCCTGCATACCCTGATCGACTTTACCCGCCCCGAGGTTACCCTGGCCAATCTGCAAAGCTGCGTTGAAAACGGCCGTAATATCGTTATCGGCACCACCGGTTTTTCCGACGAGGAAAAGCAGCAGATACAGAAAGCCTCCGAATCCATTGCTATTGTGTTTGCGCCGAATATGAGCGTTGGCGTCAACCTGTGTTTCAAACTGCTGGATATTGCCGCGCGTGTACTCGGCGACGATGTTGATATCGAGGTTATCGAGGCGCATCACCGTCACAAGGTGGATGCACCCTCGGGCACGGCGCTGCGCATGGGTGAGGTCGTTGCCGAGGCGCTGGGGCGTAACCTGGATGAATGCGCGGTTTACGGGCGAGAAGGCGTTACCGGCGAGCGTGATCGTAAAACCATCGGTTTTGAAACCATCCGTGCCGGTGATATAGTCGGTGACCATACCGTCATGTTTGCCGGCATCGGCGAGCGCGTGGAGATTACCCATAAGGCTTCCAGCCGCATGACCTTTGCCAATGGCGCGGTACGCGCCGCACTCTGGCTTGAAAATAAAAACAGCGGTTTATATGATATGCAGGATGTACTGGATCTGCGCTAGCATTCGAAATACAGCAGGCAGCCCACTGGCTTCATGCCGGCTTCAGGGACGACCCGCAATAACAACACAGACATACAATAACAAATAAAAAAACAGACCGGTCAAACCGGCTCACACAAAGGGTTACTCAAGTGGATGCAATCAATATCGTCGTCGTTTTTCCCGGCCAGGGCTCGCAGTCCGTGGGCATGCTTTCAGACTATGCCGAAAACTGGCCGCAGGTCGAGGAAACCTTCCAGCAGGCCTCCGATGTCCTGGGTTACGATGCCTGGGACATTGTCTGTAACGGCCCTGCCGAAAAACTGAACAAAACCGAAATTACCCAGCCGATTATGCTGGCGGCCGATATTGCCGTTATGCGCGTGATGGCGCAGCAGTGCATGCTGACGCCCATGGTCTTTGCCGGCCACAGTCTGGGTGAATATGCAGCGCTGGTGGCGGCCGAAGCCATCGATTTTACCGATGCGGTGAAACTGGTATCCATTCGTGGCAAGCTGATGCAGGAGGCGGTAGCCGAAGGTGAGGGCGCCATGGCCGCGATTATCGGCCTGCACGATGACCTCATTATCGACATCTGCAAGCAGGTCAGCGAGGAAACCGGCGGCGTGGTCGAAGCGGTCAATTTCAACTCGCCGGGCCAGGTGGTGATTGCCGGCTCTACCGATGCGGTCAATGCCGCCATGGAAAAACTCAAGGAAGAGGGCGCCAAGCGCGCCCTGCCATTACCGGTCAGTGTGCCATCGCACAGTTCGTTAATGAAACCGGCGGCCGACAGGCTGGCTGAATACCTCAAGGATGTGGAGATTCGTACACCGAAAATCGACGTGGTGCACAATGTTGACGCCAAAACCCATCAGGACCCGGATGAAATCCGCGATGCCCTGGTTAAACAGTTATACAATCCGGTGCGCTGGACCCAGACCATCCAGATTATTACCGACGGCGCCGACGTGGTCGTGGAATGCGGCCCCGGCAAGGTGCTTGGCGGTCTGACGCGGCGCATCAACAAGGAAGTACAGAGTTTCTCGCTGGACAATATGGCGGCAATGCAGAAGTTTCTGGATTCCATGTCATAGAAACAGGTGATATGTTTCAGGTTAAACGTTTTATGTGGGAGCGGAACTCGTTCCGCGAACAGACTATCAGTCTCTAATTAATGTCATTTTGAGCGGAACGAAGTGGAGCCGAAAAATCTTATACTCCGTAAATTGTTGATCGCACAGAGGTGAAAGATCCTTCGGCAATTGCTCCTGCATTGCCCTAATAAGTTACATCCATGTAACGATCGGCTCCGCTACGCTGCGCTCAGGATGACAAAATCACTATTAATCAGAGGCTCCCTAAATTTATTATCAGGTTTATTTATTATCAGGTTTTATATATGAGCAAAGAACTAGAAGGTGAAATCGCACTGGTCACCGGCGCCAGCCGTGGCATCGGCAAGGCCATTGCCGAGCATCTGGCGGCCATGGGCGCGACCGTAATCGGCACCGCGACCACGGACGGTGGCGCGGACAATATCAGTGACTATCTCAGGGACAGCGGCGGCAGGGGCATGTGCCTGAATGTGACCGATGCTGATTCCGTGGCTGCGGTTATCAAGGCCATTACGGATGAATTCGGCGCTGTGTCCATACTGGTCAATAATGCCGGTATAACCAGAGACAACCTGCTGATGATGATGAAGGAAGATCAGTGGCAGGATATTATCGATACCAACCTGACCTCGGTCTATCGCTTGAGCAAGGCCGTGCTGCGCAGCATGATGAAGGCGCGCAAGGGCCGTATTATCAATATCGCCTCCGTGGTCGGCCTGACCGGCAATCCGGGGCAGACCAACTACTCGGCCACCAAGGCCGGCATGCTCGGGTTTTCCAAATCGCTGGCGCGGGAAATCGGTTCGCGCAATATCACCGTCAACTGTGTCGCCCCCGGCTTTATCGATACCGACATGACCCGTGAGCTGCCCGAGGAACAGCGCAAGGCGCTGATCGGTCAGATTCCGCTTAACCGCCTCGGTGACCCGGCTGATATTGCTGCCGCCGTTGCCTTTCTGGCCAGTCCGGCGGCAGCCTATATCACCGGTGAAACCATCAATGTAAACGGCGGAATGTATATGCCCTAGGCTGAAATATGCCCTGTTTTTGATTTAAAGCAGGGTTTTGCAAATATATTCTACTTTATAAAGTTTATGTAACTACTTGATTAATAATAGAATAGCCTTGATTTTCAATGCCGGTGTTTTCTGCTGAAATTAACTGGCAACAGGCGCCCGAATTCACTAGAATACCGCGCAGTTAGATTAAGCATTTTTATATTGATCATTTTGATCAACACAAGAGGAAAGATTAATGAGCACAGCTGAAGATCGCGTTCGTAAAATTGTAATTGAACAGTTAGGTGTAACTGAAGAACAGGCCACAAATGACGCTTCATTTGTTGACGACCTGGGCGCCGATTCACTTGACACTGTTGAGCTGGTCATGGCTCTGGAAGAAGAATTCGAGTGTGAAATTCCCGATGAAGAAGCGGAAAAAATCACCACGATTCAGCAGGCAATTGATTACGTCAACGCTCACTCAAGCTAGTCGTATTGCTTAAAACAGTGTTGCCAGCTGACTTCAGGCGGCACTGCTTTATAAAAACAGGCATCTGCACTTTGCTGGCAGATGCCTGTGTCATTTTGAATACCTGAACAAAAGAGGCTGATCTTGTCACATCGTCCTGCAACCCACCGTCGTGTCGTCGTCACCGGTCTTGGCATTGTTTCACCTGTCGGGAATAACCTGAAACAGTCCTGGGAGAATATTCTCGCGGGCAAAAGCGGCGCCTGCAGTATCGAAAAATTCGATACCGAAGGCTTTCCGGTAACCTTTGCCGCCCTGGTCAAGGACTTTGACGCGACCACCGTACTGCCGGCCAAGGACCTGAAAAAAATGGATACCTTTATCCATTACGGCATGGTTGCCGCCGATGAAGCGCTGAAAGATTCCGGCCTGGAAATCACCGATGAAAACGCCGAACGGGTCGGTGTTGCCATCGGTTCGGGTATCGGCGGTCTGCCGATGATCGAAGTCAGCCACGAAAAGCTGGTCAAGGGCGGCCCGCGCAAGATCTCGCCGTTTTTTGTTCCCGGTTCCATCATCAATATGATTTCCGGTAACTTTTCCATCCGCTACGGTGCGAAAGGTCCGAATATCTCCATCGTTACCGCCTGTTCCACCGGCACCCACAGTATTGGCGAATCCGCCCGCATTATTGCCTACGGTGACGCCGATGTCATGGTGGCCGGCGGCGCCGAGCAGGCGTCTTCGCCGCTGG
>DRLE01000082.1 GCA_011051475.1 Gammaproteobacteria bacterium | reverse complement strand
CCGATACGCAGGCCGTCCAGCGGTTTGTCCAGCCCGGCACTGTAGTCCGGCACGTCCTTTTCAATACTGGTGGAATCCTTTTCATCGAAGCCGGCCATGGCATTGAGCAGCAGGGCGCAATCACTGGCGCTCTGCCCCATGGGCCCGGCCTGGTCGAGGCTGGAGGCAAAGGCGATCATGCCGAAACGCGATACCCGGCCATAGGTGGGCTTGAGCCCGGTAATGCCGCAGAAAGCCGCCGGCTGGCGGATGGAACCGCCGGTATCGGTGCCGGTGGCTGCCGGCGCCAGGCGGGCAGCCACTGCCGCGGCCGAACCGCCGGAGGAACCGCCGGGGACGGCACTTGTGTTCCACGGATTTTTCACCGCACCGTAAAAACTGGTTTCATTGGACGAGCCCATGGCGAACTCGTCCATATTGGTCTTGCCCAGCATGACAACGCCGGCCGCGCGCATATTGGTGACCACGGTGGCATCGTAGGGCGAGATAAAGTTATCCAGCATTTTCGAGCCACAGCTGGTTTTCACGCCCTCGGTGCAGAAGATATCCTTGTGCGCAATAGGCACGCCGGTCAGCGTCGGCGCGTTGCCTGCAGCAAGTCTTTCATCGGCGGCCTTGGCCTCGGCCAGCGCCTGCTCTTCACAAACGGTAATAAAGCTGTTGAGCTTTGCATCACTGTTTTTAATGCGATCGAGAAAATACTGCGTCAGCTCAACACTGCTGACCTCACCGGCCTGCAGCATGGCGGCCAGATCGGTAACGGATTTTTTGTGGTAATCACTCATAATTTATTTCAATAAGCCTTGATAATCCCTGATTGATGTCATTTTGAGCGGAACGAAGTGAAGTCGATATGTCCATGGATGGACGGTATTAGGGTAACGCAGGAGCAGTTACCGAAAAATCTTTTACCCCGTAACGCGTTGATTGCCCGGTGGCACAAGATCCTTCGGCAATTGCTCCTGCATTGTCCTAATAAGTTACATCCATGTAACGATCAACTTCGCTACGCTTCGCTCAGGATGACAGGATATCTGTTAATCAGATACGCCTTTATTAAAATTCCCCTTTACTCAATAACCTTGGGCACAAGGTAGAGCCCGTCTTCGGAGGCCGGGGCAATGGCCATAAAATCATCACGCCGGTTGGTGTCGGTCACCACGTCTTCACGCAGGCGCTGCACCGCTTCGATCGGGTGTGACATCGGGGTCACGCCGGTGGTGTCTACCGCGTTCATCTGCTCGACCAGGTCGAGGATGTTCGACAGGCTGGTGGCGTAGGACGGCAAATCGGCATCATCAACCTGCAGACAGGCCAGGCGGGCGATTTTTTTGACTTCATCAACATCAATGGACATAAAGACCTCTTGCCGGATAATTCGGCCGTAGTATCACGCGAGAAACGAGGCGGAAAATTAGCACATTCCGGGGCTTTGCTCCAGAAAATCTCCGGCTAACCGGGACGACGCATCGAGTAAGGCGCTATTTTGCCACTTTTTTGCTACCCGGCACGAATTAAATACCCCTGTTCCGGTCAATAAAGGGCTTCTTAAAGCATAATAAGGCAGATTCAGGGAATAATCCTTGCCCAATAACAGCACGATTGATACAGTACGCGCAATTAGTGGCATTATGGGCAAAACACTCTATATTTAACTCATATAACCATAATATTTAAAACAATAATAATAAATAATAACAATAACTATGGGCTAACCGGTCGGCATCATCCCCGGCCTTTCTGCTTACAACTTGAATAGGTCTGCGCACACATGTTTATAAATCGTTTCCGGGGAATGTTTTCCAACGATTTGTCAATCGATCTTGGCACCGCCAATACATTGATATACGCCCGAGGCAGGGGCATTGTTCTTAACGAACCTTCCGTCGTCGCCATCCGACAGGACCGTGGTCCCGGTGGCCCGAAAACCATCGAGGCTTTCGGTAAGGACGCCAAGGGCATGCTTGGCCGCACCCCGCAGAACATTACCGCCATCCGCCCGATGCGCGACGGTGTGATTGCCGACTTCAATATTACCGAAAAAATGCTGCAGCACTTTATTCGCTCGGTGCATGAAAGCAAGATTCTGCGTCCCAGCCCGCGGGTACTGATCTGCGTGCCCTGCGGCGCCACCCAGGTGGAACGCCGCGCCATTCGCGAATCGGCCGCCGGCGCCGGCGCCCGCAAGGTGTATTTGATCGACGAACCCATGGCCGCCGCCATCGGCGCCGGCATGCCGGTGGACGAGCCGCGCGGTTCCATGGTGCTGGATATTGGCGGCGGCACCTCCGAGGTTGCCGTTATCTCCCTTAACGGTATCGTCTATTCCGCCTCGGTGCGCGTTGGCGGTGATAAGTTCGACGAGGCCATTACCAATTACGTGCGCCGCAATTACGGCATCCTTATCGGTGAGGCCACCGCGGAGAAGGTCAAGCATGAAATCGGCACCGCCTATCCGGGCAAGGACCTGCTGGAAATCGAGGTCAAGGGCCGCAACCTGTCCGAAGGCATTCCGCGCAGCTTCTCGCTGAACAGCAATGAAATTCTCGAAGCCCTGCAGGAACCCCTGCACGGCATCGTCAGCGCGGTAAAAACCGCGCTGGAACAGACCCCGCCGGAACTCGGCGCCGACGTTGCCGAGCGTGGCATCGTGCTTACCGGTGGCGGCTCGCTGCTGCGTGACCTCGACCGCCTGATTATGGAAGAAACCGGCCTGCCGGTAGTGATGGCCGAAGACCCGCTGACCTGTGTCGCCCGTGGCGGCGGCCGCGTGCTGGAGCTGATCGACGAGCACGGCGGCGATTTTCTCGCCGTTGAATAAACCAGCGCGGTGAACAGCCTTCACCCCGTAACCGGCTTACTCACGCAGTTTTCTGTCGCTGAGTCTGCCCCCGGCCGCACCGGTTAAGCCCCATGCAAACCCTGTTTATACGCGGCCCCTCTGCCACCTTCCGCATGATCGTACTGGTTGTCGCTTCCATTGCCCTGATGACCATAGACCACCGCTGGCACTCGCTGGAAATGGTACGTGGCGCTCTGTCATCGGTACTGTACCCGCTGCAATACACCATCGACCTGCCCATCCGCCTGTATTACTGGGCGGATGAAACCTTCAGCAGCCATCAGGAACTGCTGGAGAAAAACCGCGAATATGAAAAACGCCACCTGGAAAACCGGGTAAAACTGCAGAAGCTGGAAATTCTGGAAAGGGAAAACGCCCGCCTGCGACGCCTGCTCAGCGCCACACCGAAAGTCAACGAGCAACTGCTGATTGCCGAGATCATCAATGTCGATGTCGACCCCTACCGCCAGCTTATCCTGATTAACAAGGGCAAGAAACAGGGCGTGTATCAGGGCCAGCCGATTATCGATGCCCAGGGTATTATGGGCCAGGTGGTGCATGTCGGCCTGCTTTCCTCCAGCGCCATGCTGATCAGTGACGCCAGTCATGCCATCCCGGTACAGGATGAACGCTCGGGTCTGCGCGCCATTGCCTACGGCACCGGCCAGATCGATCGCCTGGTACTGCGCCATCTGCCGCACAATGCCGATATCAAGGACGGCGATATGCTGACCAGCTCGGGCATGGGCGGCACCTTCCCGCCAAACTACCCGGTGGCCATTGTTACCAAAGTGGAGCGCCCCATTGGTGAAACCTTTGCCGTGGTCGAAGCCACGCCCTTTGCGCAGATGGACAAGAGCCGTGAAGTTTTGCTGATATGGCGACACCAGCCGGAAGAGGAGACGACTGAAGAGGAAACAACCGAAGAACAGGCAGACGGCAATGCCAACCTCGAAGAAAAAACCGCCGAGACAGTAACGCAAACCGCAGGCAGTGAAGCTGAAAACAGGTCGGACACAAATACGCAGGAGGGCGACAATGAATAAGACCCTGCGTATCGGTATTATTACCCTTATCGGCGCCTTTATGCTGGCGATTATGCCCCTGCCTGAATGGGCCGTCGAGTTCCGCCCGGACTGGGTCACCCTGGTGCTGATCTACTGGGCCATGGCCATGCCGACCAAAATCGGCGTCACCGTGGCCTGGCTGGCCGGGTTGATGCTGGATGTCAGCTACGGCACCCTGATGGGGCAGCATGCCGTCGGTCTGGTGCTGGTCATCTATTTTATCCACATCAACCACCAGCGCCTGCGCGTCGCCTCCCTGCTGCAACAGGCCATTGTTATTTTCTTTCTGCTGCTGATCAAGCAACTGCTTATCCTCTGGGTAGACGGCATGCTCGGCCATGCCCCCGACAGCTGGCTGTACTTCATGCCGACACTGACCAGCACCCTGCTGTGGCCCTGGACCTATCTGATCCTGCGTGACCTGCGGCGCAAGTTCAGTTATGTCAGAACCTATTAGAGCCCGCCCTGCTCATGTAACGCGTCCTGTTTTCGCCTGCATGAACAGCCGGCACTCGCTGATAAAAACACAACTATAAACTCGGGCAAATACCGGCTAGAATACGCGCTTTTAAATTGACAGGGATCAAAGGATAAAGCGCCGGGAACACACTGCAATACCCTCAGATGAATGCAGGACAAAGAAGCAAACCCCGGCTTCCTGAAAAACCAACCATGCTAAAACCTGTTGTCCTGCTATGGCTGTTGCTGTTAAACACATCTGTTGTTCTGGCCGGTGAAGCATCACCACTTCTGCCTTTCAGCAATAATGGCTATCGCCTCACGGTCGCCAGCGACAACACAGCTGCCGATGAAAGCCCGGCAGCAACAACGGAGAAAGCGGCTGATAGCCGGGACTGTACCGCGCTCGGCTACAAGATTACCCTGTTTTCGCCCTGTCCCGGTGAAGACGGCAGGCGCCTGTGGCGCCAGACCAAGATTCTGGGTGTTGCAACCTTCGGCGTGGCTGCCGCTATCGCCCTGATGCCCGAAAGCGTATCCAAATGGAACAAGGACGAATATCAAAGCGGCGATATTTTCAAGAACTGGCGCGAGAACGTCAAGGAGGGCCCTGTCTGGGACACCGATGTCTGGTATCTGAACTATATTGCCCACCCGTATTTTGGCGGCGCCTATTACCAGATGGCCAGAAAATCCGGCTATAACCAGTGGAATTCCTTTGTCTATTCCGCCCTGATGTCGACCTTCTTCTGGGAATACGGCATCGAGGCCTTTGCCGAAACTCCCTCACTGCAGGACCTGGTAGTCACACCACTTGGCGGCTGGGTTTACGGTGAATGGGCCTACCATAAGGAAAAGGCCATTCGCGCCAATGGCAACAAGGCCATGGGTTCAAGGTTCCTGGGCAGTATCGCCCTGTTTATGCTCGACCCCGTTGGTAAAATCGACGATTGGTGCTGCGTCAGCAAGAATGTGGAGGTCACCGCATTGAATATTGCCTACTGGCCGGCCCGGCCGAACAGCAATTCACTCAATGGCGCCAGAGACTACTGGGGCCTGAAATTCGCGGTGCAGTTCAGATGAAAACATACCCAGGCAATTACGTGAAAGCTCGAAGCATGAAAATGATCCGGCAATATGCCTCTTTCCTGGTACTGCTGCTTGCCTGTTCCGGCGTGCAGGCCGCAGAAACCGGTGCGGATAAAGCCGTGGAAGACGTTACGGCAAGCATTGTCGAGCTGTCCGGTGGTGTCGGTTATTACAATTTCGACCCGGCGCGAAATATTGATGACGCAGCCATGGCATCAATCGGCCTGGGCCTGCATTTTTCACGTCGCTGGGCAATGCTGCTGCACTATTCCGCGCTCAACTCGACCATTTATTTTGAATCATCAGACAGAGCAACGGAGGTACAGAAGTACCAGATCGATATACACCGTTTCTTTAATACAGAGAAAAACCTGCGCCCCTACCTGGTCGGGGGCTTTGGCCAGATGGATGTCTTCTATGACGGCTACCACAGCAATGAAAACCGCTTTAACTTCGGCGTCGGTCTGTCCTGGAAAATGACGCCTTCATGGTCCCTGCGCGCCGACATCAGAACCTATCCCGACCGCTTCAGCAACTATAACGAAAACGCCTTCTCACTTACCTTCGCTTATCGCTTCTATGGCGGCGAAAAAGACCGCTAGCAGCAGGTAAAACCGAAACCATCCTGTCTACAGTCGTATCCGTATAAAATAGGGAATGATGACCAGAATCGATCCGGCAACCAGCAACTGGGTCGTCGAGCTGACAAAATACGGCACAACAAAAAGCGCCAGCCCGACCAGAAACGGCACCAGGGCTTTCTGCTTCTTGCCATAGCTGAAGAAGCCCAGCCCTATCGAGCCGAATACCATTCCCCAGATCAACATTGATTCTGTTTCCATCCTCACCCGACCGATAAATAATCGTCAATATTAACCGGATCGATCTGCTCCGGTTTCAGAAACCTGTTTGCATACTCAAGATAGACGCCACTGCGCAGAAACAGCTCGAACAGATCCGGATCGATGTGATTATCATTGCGCATAAAGCTGAGTATGCGAATGGACTCGCTCAGCGTCTTGGCCTTTTTATAGGGCCTGTCGGCAGCGGTAAGCGCCTCGAATATATCGGCGATAACCATCATGCGTGCGGCCAGCGGCTGCTCGCTCATTTTCAGTTTCTTCGGGTAACCCTGACCATCCATGGTTTCATGGTGACTGCCTGCCAGCAAAGGCACGTTACGCAGATATTTGGGAAACGGCAGCTTGCTCAGCATAATAATCGTCTGAATCATGTGACCATTGATAATGTAGCGCTCCTCTTCCGTCAGCGTGCCCCGCTGAACCGAGAGGTTATACAGCTCACCGCGGTTGTATTTGTACTGCGGCACATCCAGCCTGAAGCCCCAGGGATTATCAGCGGGAATCCTGTCGGATTCACTGCGCGCAATCAAATGCTCCGGACGATCACTGAGCAGCTTTTCTTCGGCAGGCAAGGCGGTTTTGTTTTCGCCACGCCGGCTCCTTTCCTCCCATGATATGCCGAGGCTGTCATCAAGCGTGCGCAACCAGGTGGTTTCGGCAATGTGCTGCAGGCGCTGTATTTTTTCTTCATCCATAAATTCGCCACCGATATTGCACTCGGCAACAAAGGCGAAATCAGCGTCCAGCTGTTCGTGTTTGTCCTGCAGCTGCGCCAGCAGTTGCTTGCGGTCACCGCCCTCGGCAATGCCCTGCCAGCAGTCGATTTCAGCATCGCGTTTCAATACTTCAAAACGGGTACGTATTTCATGGATACGGTCATAGATGGTTTCCAGCTTGGTCGATTTATCAACCACGTATTCCGGTGTGGTGACCTTGCCACAGTCATGCAGCCAGCAGGCGATACTGAGCTCGTCCCACTGCCTGTCCTGCAGGCAGAAGTCACGGAATTTTTCATCATTGCTTTCATTGGCGGCCTTTGCCAGCATCAGGGTAATTTCCGGCACGCGCTGGCAATGGCCACCGGTATAGGGTGACTTGGCATCGATGGCGCCGGCAATCAGGCGGATGAAGGAATCCAGCAGGTCTTCCTGCATTTTCAGCATCTGCCGGCTTTCCAGGGTAACCGCAGCAAAGCCGGACAGGGCCTCGGCAAACTCGATATTGCTTTGCTGGTTAATCAGAAACAGCAGGCCGATAATCTCGTTTTCGCGGTTCTGCAGGGGAATAATAATACTGCTCAATGCTTCCACGCCAAGAATGTCCAGCAGGGGGGCAAGCTGACTTTCCTGACCGGCCTGCAGTTTTATGGTACGGCTCCTGTAATGGTCCTTGTCGGCCAGCAGCTTGTCGACATCCTTCAGACTCAGTTCAGGCAAAGCATCAACCGGCAGGCTTTTCTGTTCACTGTTACACAGATAGCTGGCACTCAGACAGTCATCCCGACCATCGATAAAATAAATCAGAGCGGCATCAGAGTGGCTGATGAGCATGGTCTCCCTGGTTACCTTGCGAATAAGGTGGTCGATATCCTGTTCACCAGCCAGGGAGTTGATCAGCTTGATAAACTTGTTAATCGTGTTCTTCATCAGGTCCATGGCCTGGTCAAGTTTATCGACTTCACTGATCAGCGATGCCTGGGGCTCGCCCGTATTAAAATCAAAACGCGAAATGGCTTCGGCTTCCAGCGCCAGCCGTTTTAATGGCGTTGATATCTTTTTTGCCGTGAACCAGACAACAGGAATAAACAGCAGCACGATAATCAGCGCAGTGCGCGACTGCTGGTTGCGAATGCTGACAGCATCACTAAGCAGTTCATCAACCGGTGTCAGCATCAGTGCGAAGAGATCACCTTTTTTACTGATACTGCGGATACTGCCGATCCAGCGCCGGCCCTGGTAATGGAAATCAAGATTCTGCGGTTTGATCTCGACCCACTCACCAAGATAGGAAAGCACACCACTGCCCAGTTGTTTGAATGAGGCCAGTTCCAGTGTAACCTGGTCACCATTAAGCTGGTGTTTTTCAATCAGACGTTGTGGATCATCGTAGGCAATGGCCTGGCCGTCGGCATCGATCAGAACCACTTCCGAACCCGGCGTCTGCCGGTATTTGCCAATGGTTGCCGACAGATTGTTCAGGGTTATATCAAAGGCCATAACCACACCCTCGGCAGCTTTTATGCTTAAGGTCAGGCCGATAACCTGGCTGTCATAAAAAACATAGGGCGGCGTTCGCAGGGTTGCACCAACGGCCTTGTCCGCAAGCGGCTGATACCAGGGACGAAGCAGGGGATCAAAGTCACTGAGCTCGCCCTGGTTACGGCTGATTTCATTCAGCGCATCATCATAAAAGATCGAATACATATACCCCGGCTTGAAACCTTTCTCCCCGTGGGACCGGTCCATATAGCGCAGCATAATGACTGCCCCGACCGGCACATGGTATTTACTGCGCATGATCTCGCTGTTGACCAGCATGACACTGAAATAGTCACCATCGGCATAGGCGACACTGACCGATGAGGCCGAAGGCGAGGAAACCAGCATGGCCCTCAAGACCGGCAGGTGCTTTATGCGTTGTGGAAAATCATTCGCCTGCGCCAGCGAAGATGAACGCAGATGCTGCAATGCACTGACTACCGGCCCATAGGTTGCCCTGATATCAAGATCCAGCTCGTCGGGGATATGCTCATACAGTTCATTGGCGGAACTGAGCATGATTTCGGAGGTTTTGCTAAACCCCTGGTAAACCAGAATAAAACCCAGCAGGGAAATAATACCGATAAAAAGAGAGCCGATGGTGAACTGCAGCGAATATCGTAAACGCACTTGCCTTATCCTTCTTCCGTAAACAGGAGCTGATTATTAATGATTATTAACAGGAAACCCTGTCTTCAAGGGTATTCCAAGTATACACCGCTGTATTAAAAACGGCGGCGGCAGGGTGTTTTAAAATCGCGTGGCTGAATATATCCACAACAGGTTTATTGCTTTCTATTTCAGATAAGACTAATATAAGCCAAATGAGAACCATTCTCTTTAACAAACACAGCCGGTAACACCCTCCTGCCTATGACAAAGCTACAAACAGCAACCAGCCTGCTTTCCCTGAAAACAGGCCACCGCGGGCGCATTGCCGCCATCGAAGGCGACCGCCAGCTGGTCAGACGCATGCTGTCTCTGGGCCTGCGCGTGGGCACCATCGTCGATATGCTCAATCATCGCGGCAAAAGCGTGGTTATCCAGAATGCCGGCACCCGCCTGGCCCTGGGCCCCGGTATTGCCGAAAAACTCCTGGTGGAACCGCTGGAAAGCGGCGCCCCGGAAGAGTAAGTCATGGGTTGCTGCGAAAAAGAGGCTGCCGAAGGGCAGCAGAATGAAAACCAGGCCGATACCCTGACCATTGCCCTGGCCGGCAATCCCAATTGCGGCAAGTCGGCGTTGTTCAACGCCTTTACCGGCATCCGCCAGAAAACCGGCAACTGGCCGGGGGTGACCGTCGACCGCAAGCAGGG
>DRLE01000081.1 GCA_011051475.1 Gammaproteobacteria bacterium | reverse complement strand
GGGCTTGAGCATATTACCGGCATCCATGGCGCCTTCGGCCTTGCCGGCACCGACCATGGTATGCAGCTCATCAATAAACAGAATGACCTGGCCTTCCTGGTGTGCCAGGTCTTTCAGTACGGCTTTTAAACGCTCTTCGAATTCACCACGAAATTTGGCACCGGCAATCAGCGCGCCCATGTCCAGTGACAGGATGCGTTTGTTTTTCAGACCTTCGGGCACTTCGCCGTTCAGGATGCGCTGCGCCAGACCTTCGACGATGGCGGTTTTACCGACACCGGGCTCACCGATCAGCACCGGGTTGTTCTTGGTGCGACGCTGCAGTACCTGGATGGTACGGCGGATCTCCTCGTCACGACCGATCACCGGATCCAGCTTGCCCTGGGCGGCGCGCTCGGTCAGGTCAATGGTGTATTTTTCAAGTGCCTGGCGGTTTTCCTCGGCATTCTGGTCAGTCACGGCTTCTCCTCCTCGTACGCGCTCGATGGCCTGTTCAATCTGGTCCTTGTCGGCGCCGGCATTTTTAAGTATTTCGCTGACGGCGGTTTTTGCATCGATCAGTGCCAGCAGGAAAAGCTCACTGGAAATAAACTGGTCATTGCGCTGCTGCGCCAGCTTGTCGGTCTGGTTTAACAGGCGAATCAGCTCGTTGGAAAGCTGCACATCGCCGCCATGACCTTCCACCTGCGGCAGGCGATCTATGGCTTCATTGATTTTGCCTTTCAGGGCATCAACATTAATACCGGTACTGGACAGTATCTGCGCGACGGTACTGGAATCCTGCTCCAGCAGGGCCATCAGCACATGCGCGGCCTCTATAAACTGGTTGTCGCGGCCGACCGCCAGTGACTGGGCATCGGATAATGCTTCCTGAAAGCGTGTGGTTAGTTTATCGGTTCTCATAATTTGTCTCGTTTGGGGTTCAGTTCAACTGAATTAAATTTTTAGCTGAATCTAATATGAGGCCATCAAACCCAGTTTCAAGCAATATTCGAAGCCGGGCAATGCAATATGCGTATTATTTGATAATAATCAAAAAAGCCGCTCGAAAGCGGCTTTATATCCTGATGCATCCAGTTCGCTTATGGAAGCGACTAACCGTCCTCGGGCTTGACGGTTGTCAGACCAAGTGACTGCCACATCTGCATGCCGCCACGGTAATAGTGAAGCTTTTCGGCCGGATAGCCCATTTTCAGCAGCGCGCGGATCGCGCGCGGCGACTGACCACACCAGGGACCGTTACACCACAGCATCAGCTCCTTGGCGTTGGAGAAATCCCAGGTGTCGGTCTTCTGATCGCCGTCGAGAAAACCGGTTTTCTCGATGACACGAACCACCGGATTGACATCATGGCGCTCTACCGCGCCAAAACTTTCCAGTATTTCCGCCACCTCGATATCATCTTCACCCTTGTCAAAAACGGTGAAGGGGATATTGATCGATCCGGGAATCGTGCCTTTTTTATGCCAGCTCGGCGTACGCGCATCGATCAGCACGCCTTCGCCGCGATACATTTCGGATTCCATAAACTTGATAACTTCCAGTTCGGCAACGGTTTCGACGCCATCTGCGATGTGCATCGGATTGATGCAGAAAGGCGGACAGGGGCGAGAGGTTTTTGCAAACGAGCCTTCCAGCTTGTGCGCTGTATCCTGGATACGACTTATCCTGACACGCTCGCCATTATCCAGCACCACGGCAAAATTCTTGTCCTGGGTGATTTTCACCTTGACATCCTTGGCCTGCACTGTCGCTACTGACAGGGCAAGCGTGGTTACGGCAATGGTATTTATAATCAACTTCTTCATGTTTTACCTGTAGGTTCGTAAATAGTCCAAAATATTATCCCTGAGAGTATCCAGACGCGGTTTTCTCAGGCTGTCATATTCAGCGAATATCCGGTCGCGATCGGTGGGCGTCAATTTGCGATAAAAAACAAAGGTGCCATAGAAGTACTGCTTCAGGTAGGTAGCAAATTCATCCTGTGCCAGGCCGGGTGGTACATACTCACTGTCAATCTCTCCTTCCCATTCCCAGTCCTCCTTTAGCACGACCTTCGCATCCTCCCGACTGAGCGCTTCATGTTTTTTCAGCTGGCCGCTTGAGTCGAGACTGACCTCTTCAGCCTCACCTTCCAGCATTTTCAGATAGTCATCTTCGCCAGCATGCGCACTGAAGGTACAGAACAGAGCAACAAGACATGTCAAACAAACACCACAGCGGCTAAAACCAGCCATATTGGAACAACCTCTTTTTATTATGGAACCTCTGATTAATAGTGATTTTGTCATCCTGAGCGCAGCCGAAGGATCTTATACCAGTGAGCAATCAACAATTTACGGAGCACAAGATTTTTCGACTCCACTTCGTTCCGCTCAAAATGACATTAATCAGAGGTTCCTTATTTATTAAATGCCAATGTCTAGCGTAAGCCTGTGCCCGACAAAGCCCTACGGAAAGAATACGTGAATACAATATAGTCTATTTACCGAGGTTTACCAGAAACCCGGAAAGCCACAGAAAAAAACAGCTTGTCAGACTTGCCTGTGGCAGGGTTCTTATTCCAGCCAGATCAGGCTGGCCATACGTCCGGTATTTTTATGCCGGCGATAGGAAAAAAACTGCTCCCTGTCAGTATAGGTATCATAACCACCACCGGCTATCTCCTGAACACCCAGGGTACACAGTTCATTCAGGGCCAGCTGGTAAATATCGCACAGGTAATGCTCATCATCCGTTTGCCTGAAGGCCGAAGCATTTTTTTCGTCCTTGCGGATAAAAGCATCATAGACATCACGGCCAACTTCGAAAGAGGCGGGGCCGATCGCCGGTCCCAGGCTGACCATAATATCTTCGGGCGCAGTCTGCATGGCTTTGACCGTATTACTGATAATCCCCGCATGCAGGCCGCGCCAGCCGGCATGAGCAATGGCCACTTCGGTACCAATGGCATTACAGAAAAACACCGGCAGGCAGTCCGCGGTAAGCACGGCGCAGACCACCCCTTTGTCCGTACTGATACTGGCATCGGCCTGCTGTTTTTTTTCGCTCACTGCATCCAGATGGATAACTGTATTGCCGTGCACCTGCTGCAGCCATACCGGTTCGGCGGGCAGCTGCAGATCTGCCATCAGTTTCGCCCGGTTTTTCATTACCTGCTGCGGATCATCATTGACATGATCGGCCAGGTTAAAGGCCTGAAAGTCACTGTCAGCATCGGGGCCCGCCGGCTCTCCCACACGCAGGGTGGTTACCGCCCGCACATTCTCCGGCGGGTTGAGCCAGTCGACGGGTAAGTAGTGTTGTTGTGTCATGGTGTAATCTCGTTGTTGTTATTTTTATCCGCAAATGAACGCAAATAAACGCAAATTTATGAATTGTTTAAATCCCTGTCATCCTGAGCGCAGTCGAAGGATCCTGAAGCTCGCAGCGAGTACAGTGGCATAAGATTCTTCGACTTCGCTCAGAATGACAACATCAACTATTTGCGTTGACGTGCATGGATGCACTAATGCCGCAAGCGCAAGGAGCGCAGGCGCGGCCATTCGCGGCAAAAAACCTATCCCTGTTCCGCCTCATGCAAAGCAAGATCCTGCTGCAATAAATCAATCAAACGCTGCATATCCTCAGGCAACGGCGCTTCATAGCTTACCCGCTCGCCGCTTTCGGGATGCTCAAACTGCAAGCGCCAGGCATGCAGGGCCTGGCGTTTGAACTGCTGCAGGTAATCCAGCAGTTCCTGGCTCGCGCCGGCTGGCACACGGTGGCGCCCGGCATAGACAGGATCGCCGACCAGGGCATGGCGCAAATGGCTCATGTGTACCCGGATCTGATGGGTACGCCCGGTTTCCAGCTGCACCCTGATATGGCTGTGTTCGCGGAAACGCTGCAGCAGGCGATAATGCGTCACCGCCTCACGGCCGTTTTCTCTTACCGCCATTTTTATCCTGTCACGCGGATGACGGCCAATGGGCAGATCGACCATGC
>DRLE01000080.1 GCA_011051475.1 Gammaproteobacteria bacterium | reverse complement strand
GCAAGCGTAGCATTCCATTCTTCATCATCCTCCCAGACACGCTGATCCCACATCGGCAGGGGATTGTCGGCCAGGGAATAAACCTGCGCCTCGATATCGTCGAACTGACTGTGCAGTGAGTTCTCGATATAACGCGCGACTTTTTCGCTCTGGGAAGGATTGCGGTGGCTGCCGCTGATAATGGTTATTTTCATCGTTGTTCCGGGGTAGGTTGTTTGTGGTTATGGGCTTACTTTAACGGTTGATGGAGGGGAGGTACACTGAGAATTTTTATGGCTTAGTTTTTTGTATTCTTTTTAAACAGGCTGGTTGGCTTTTGTTGTATCGCGTTTCGCCCTGACGGCGACCGACTTTTCTTTCAACAGCGAAAGAAAAGTCGGCAAAAGAACGCCGCCACTGCAGGCTACGCCCCTTTGCAAAAGCCGCAAAGGGGTGCCGAACATGCCGGAAACGCTATCGCTTATTCCGGCCTACAAAAACAGAAAAGCCATCCGCTTTTGCTTTTCTCCCGCCTCGGACAAGCCGTTGTTTTGCTGGTGACTAAATTTGCAGGAGCAAATTTGAACAGGCGTAGCCTGGCCCGAAGGGTGAATTACAGGGATGTAATTCATAAAGAAAAGTCGGTCGCCGTCAGGGCGAAACCCGAACCATCAACACCAAAAAAATTCAAACGAAAATTCTCAAACAACCAACACCGGCTCCTGCAAACGTGACAACTGCTCACGCAGCTCCAGCACATGCTCCTCCCAGTAGGCATTGGTATTAAACCAGGGAAAGGCCAGGGGGAAAGCGGGATCATCCCAGCGCCTGGCCAGCCAGGCGGCGTAGTGCATCATACGCAGGGTGCGCAAAGCCTCGATCAGGTTCAGTTCTTTCATGTCCAGCTCGGCGAACTCCTCGTAGCCTTCGAGCAGGTCGCAGAGCTGCCCGGTCATTTCCTGGCGGTCACCGGACAGCAGCATCCACAGGTCCTGTATCGCCGGACCGTTGCAGCAATCATCGAGATCGACAAAATGCGGGCCATCATCGGTCCACAGGATATTGCTGCGATGGCAGTCACCGTGCAGACGGATAACATTGTAGTTGCCGCAACGCTCGAAAGCGGCGCGGATTTCAGCTAACAGATCGACTGCCAGGGTGCTGTAGGCTTCCTGCAGGTGGGAGGGGATAAAACCCTGCTGCTGCAGCCAGGCAGCCGGTTCCTCGCCCATGCGTTTGATTTCGATCTGCTGGCGGTGTTCGAACAGCTTGCTGCGTCCGACATTATGAATACGGGCAATAAAACGCCCCATCCAGTTCAGGTCCTCACGGGTTTCCAGATCGGGCCAGCGTCCGCCACGCAAGGGATACAGGGAAAAACGATAGCCGCCGTATTGCAGCAGGGTTTCACCATCAAACACCAGGGGCGCTACCACGGGTATTTCCTGTGCCAGCAGCTCAAGCGCAAAAGCATGCTCTTCGGCAATGGCCGCATTGCTCCAGCGATCCGGGCGATAGAACTTGGCGACCACCGCGCCACCCTCCTCCAGCTCACAGCGATAAACCCGGTTTTCATAACTGTTAAGCGCCAGCAACCGGCCGCTGGTTTCAAATCCGGCGGACTCGATGGCGGCCAGCACCAGATCGGGGGTTAATCCGGTATAATCATGCTTTAACTCGGTATCGTCCTGCATCACTTCTATATTATTCTCAAAAAAACCAGCCACACACACCATGACTAAAACTGCCATTATCAATGAGCCTGCGCCGCAGCCTGAAATCGAATGCTGGGTGCAGGGTTATGAGCCGCCACTGTCGGAACTGCTCGGCCAGGTCGTACTGATTGAGGTCATTCAGGTGAACTGTACCGGCTGCTTTATCCACGCCCTGCCCGAAGCCATTCGTCTTCACGAGGGTTATGAGGCAAAGGGTTTGAAGGTTTTTGCCATTGCCACCGCGTTTGAACATTACGAACATAATACCCTGGAGAACCTGCAACATCTGCTTGAAACCGGCGAGCCCGTCGGCGCACCGAAACAGCAACTGGAAAAAGCCGGCTTTCTGGAAAACGGCAAGCTACCCTATCAGATTCCCATCAGCGTTGCCATGGACAGACTTGTGGTGTGTAACGACAAAGTGACGGAAAAAAGCATCAATCAGTTCATTCTCGGCCAGATCCCCGACTTTCACGAAGTCGAATGGCCCGAAGGACGCAAGGAGGATATCTACCGGCAGGCAGAAGAACACCTGAAAAACAGGCAATACCATGCGCTAACCTTCGAGATGTACAAGCTGCAGGGAACGCCTTCGAGTATTCTGATCGACAAACAGGGCATATTACGCAAGGTCAGCTTTGGCGCGGTCAATGTGCTTGAAGACGATATCAGACAACTGCTGAGCGAATAGTTTTATTTAACCACAGAGGACACAGAGGTTCACAGAGAAAAACAAAAAGCAATTGGCCGCAAAAAAACGCGAAAAAAAGACGCAAACAAAATACTTTTTCTTTTTTGCGCCTTTTGTGGACTCAAAAAATTTTTCTCTGTGAACCTCTGTGTCCTCTGTGGTTAAAAAAAATCTTTCCCATTCCATCCCAACACCCATTATAATCCGCCCCATGATTGAACAAGTTGCCGAAAAATTCCTGTACGCCAGCCGCTGGTTGCTGGCGCCTATCTATCTTGGCCTGAGCTTTGCCCTGCTGATCCTGGGCGTCAAGTTCTTCCAGGAGGTTGTGCATACCGCACCGCTGGTTTTCGAAATGTCGGAAGCCAATCTGGTATTGCTGATTCTCAGCCTGATCGATATGTCGCTGGTCGGCGGTCTGCTGGTTATGGTCATGCTCAGCGGCTATGAGAACTTCGTGTCCAATATCGACCTTGATGAGGGCAGCGAAAAGCTGAGCTGGCTGGGCAAGATGGATGCCGGTTCATTAAAGCAGAAAGTGGCCGCTTCCATCGTCGCCATTTCCTCCATCCACCTGCTGAAAAAGTTTATGAACGCGGATGTCATCGATAATGACAAACTGATGTGGTACGTCATTATTCATCTGACCTTCGTGGTTTCCGCTATCGGCATGGCCTATGTTGACAGGCTTAATAAACATTAACACGCAGGCTATCTGAGCATGCGCGGCATGGTACCCCCCGATCCGGAGAGCGGCCCCTCACACCTGGAGTACGCGGTGATCTATGTACCCAAACGCAGCCGCAACCGCTTTCCCGCCAGCTGCGTCGATATCAAGGACAGCGCCGCCGATGCGCTCGATGAGGCCGACCCCGAGAAAAAACTGTTTGCCGCCCGCGTCAGCGGCCCGTCGAAGTCCTCGGAAGGACAATATATCTATTATCTGGTCGAATGGCTGGAGTAGTTTTTATCCGCAAATGAACGCTAATAAACGCAAATGTATTTTTTAAAACCCTGCTGAATTCCCCCATGCTGCAGTCAGTGCAGTGCCGGCAATCAAAAGACCTTTCATTTTATTGCGTTACGTTAAAGCGACATAACAGCATCCAGGCTTATCTGCATTCATCCGTGAAATAATAAGCTTTTATTTGCGTTTATTAGCGTTCATTTGCGGATAAAAAAAACTCACGCCACATCCAGATAATCCTCGCCCATAACATACCCCGCTTTATCCAGAAACGCACGGCAGTACTCACGCGCGCCATGGTTGCGCACATAATTTAGCACGAAGGGTTTTGCGCTTTTCTGCTCAAGCAGCCATTCGGGGCCATATGTTTCTGCATTCTCGTACACATTGCCGATTTTCTTCGGATCGATATCGATCCAGGCATGCGGTTCCACGCCCTGCCTGATCAGGTACGCTGCGCGTTTACGGGTCTTGCGCCCGGCGCCCCAGAACACGATGTCACGCCCCTTGAGGCGCGGGTCTATGGCCAGGTACTGCGCGCGCAGCTGTTCGAAGGCGACAAGCGAGTAGCGCGGTGATACCCGGGACAGGCGCTTGTCCGACTCGCGCCAGTACAGCAGTACCTCGGGCAGTTTTTCCATGCGCTCGCCGGCAGCGAACAGGCGCAGCCAGAGCTCATAATCCTCGGGAAAGTCGCCGTCTTTATAACCACCCCGTTCCAGCACGCGCCGGCGCCGGAACATGACCGAAGGATGGGCAAAGGGCGACTCGATATAGATCTGCCGGCGTATATCCTGCGGAGTCAAACAGGCATTCTGCCAGCGCATATATTCGATATAGCCGGCCCGGATATGTTCTTCGGGAAACTTTTGCGCCTGTGTCGCCGACAGGGTGAGACCGGGATTGTTCCGCAAATGTTCAAGCTGCCTGCGCAGGCGGTCTTTATGCATAATGTCATCGGCATCCATGCGCGCGACATAATCGCTGCGACAATGCCGCAGACCGGTATTGAGCGCCGCTACGATGCCCCTGTGGCTGCTGTCGACCAGGCGTATGCGGCTGTCGTTGCAGGTCTGCAGTACGGCCACCGAGTCATCCGTGGAAAAATCATTGACCGCGATAATTTCAAAATCCTGCAGGCTCTGCGCAAGAATGCTTTGCAGGCATTCGGCCAGGGTATCGCGTGCATTATAGAAAGGCAGCAGGATGCTGACCTGTGGTGATGGCCGGGGTGCTGACATAGAGCGGTTTCAGGCCTGTTTCAAACCTGTTTCAGGCCTGCTTCAGACTATCGATGCTGTCCTGCGCAATCTCGCGCACCTCGGCGCTTTCATCGTCCAGCAGCTTTTCGATAGCCGGAATATAGGCCGGATCGCCGGTCAGTGACAGGTTGTGACAGGCATCGCTGCGCACCCGCGGATCTTCATGGTGCAGGTACTCCAGCAGTTGCGGAATGACCTTTTTGAATGCCTCGGATTGCGCCATTTCCTCGATAATCACGCCCACGCCCAGGCGCACATTGATCTTTGCATCGCCATCGGCCATCAGCTCAAGCACGTTTTTCAGCGCCTCGGGCTGCTTTTTCAGCAGCTTGCGCACCGCCTCGATATTGCCCTCGGAGAGCACTTCTTCCATATAGGCGCGGATGCCCTCGTCACTGGCGGCGCGATCGAGCCATTCTGAAAGCTCCTGTTTGCTGCGCGAACCGGCCAGTTCGAAGGGGCCGATGCGCAGCCAGGGCACGCTGCGTACGCCCAGCTCGGCCGCCAGATCGAGATTATGCTCGATATTGACGATTTCCAGGCGATTGATCTGCCCGGCCTTCATCAGCTCGGTCAGCGCCTGCATCATGGGGCCGCAAAAGGCGCATTGCGTGCCCATCAGCATGAAAACATCTGCGGGGGCGGTATTTTTGGCTGCATTTGTCATATAATCGATTTAAATTCGTTTTGGGTGACCGCTAATGTACAGAAATCCCGCCTTTGTTTCCATACTGCTTTTGCTGTTTTCCTTCACCATTCATGCGGCAGCGCCGCAGGGACATGACGACGAAGATCTGGTTTTCGACGACACCATGCTGGAGGAGGAGCTGGTCTACCCCGACTGGTTCAAGCTTTCTTCGGGCAATCTGCGCGATGATCTTGAAGAGGCGAAGAAGGCGGGCAAGATCGGCATTATCACCTATTTCGGCCAGAAACGCTGCGCCTACTGCGAACAGTTTATCAAGACCAGCCTGGCCGACGAGGACATCGTCAACTATCTGCGCCGCCATTATGATGTTATTGCCTTCGATATCTGGGGCATCGATGACGTCATCGATACCGACGGCAAGGAATTCAGCGAGCGCGAGCTTTCATTGCGCTATAAAACCAATTTCACGCCCTCGCTGGTATTTTACGACCGCGACGGTACGCCGGTTTTTCGCCTGCGCGGCTACTACCCGCCCTACAAATTCCGTGCCGCGCTGCAGTATGCCGTCGAGCAGTTCTATAAGAAGGAACAGTTCGCCGATTATTTCGCCCGCGCCAACCCCGGCGAGTATTTTCTGCTGGGCGGACTCAACGACCGTGAGTTTTTCCGGAAGCCTCCCTATAATCTGGAAAAACTGCGCAATAACGGCAAGCCCACCGCGGTCTTTTTCGAGCAGGGCAACTGCCATGCATGCGACCTGCTGCACAGCGGCCCGCTGGCCCGCGAGGAAAGTATTGCCGAAATAGAAAAGATGAACGCCGTGCAGCTCAATATGTGGGCCGACACACCGGTGGTGACCCCGAAAGGCCGGAAAACCACGGCCAGGGAGTGGGCGCGTTCGCTGAATATTTTCTATACACCCAGTATTGTCTTTTTCGACCCTGAGGGTAACGAGATCATCCGCATCGACTCGGTCACCCAGTTCTACCGCCTGTTCGGCGTACTGGAATACGTCAACCAGGAAGGGTACAAAAGCGTCGACAACTACCAGGAATGGCGCCTGAAGCAGCGAAAAATCAGCCAGTAATGCACCCGTTCCTGCAGGAAAAAATCGACCAGCTGCTCTGGCACACCGATACCGGCAACAGCAAGGCCAAAGCCTTTGTTATACGCGCCCTGCGTATTTTTTACGGTACCGCGCGCGACCTGAGCAATGGCCTGCCTTCACTGCGCGCCATGGGACTGGTCTATACCACCCTGCTGTCCATCGTGCCGCTGCTGGCGGTAAGCTTCTCGGTTTTAAAGGGCTTTGGCGTACACAACCAGTTACAACCGGCACTGAATACCGTGCTCGAACCGCTGGGCGACAAGGGTCTGGTGATCAGTCAGCAGATTATCGCGTTTGTCGACAATATCAAGGTCGGTGTACTCGGCGCTGTCGGTCTTGCCGTGCTGATCTTCACTGTGCTATCGCTGGTCAAGAAAATCGAGTCGGCCTTCAACAATACCTGGCGCATCAGCACCAACCGCAACCTGGTACAGCGTTTCAGTAATTATTTAAGCGTTATCCTGCTCGGTCCCGTGCTGCTGTTCGCCTCGGCCGGCCTGACCGCCTCGTTCAACTCTTCCAGCATTGTTAATAAAATTTCAGGCATCGAGCCCTTTGGCACCCTGTTACTGCTGGCCGGCGAAACCGTTCCCTATTTGCTGACCGCAGCCCTGTTTACCTTTATTTTTGTTCTGGTACCCAATACCAGGGTAAAGATTCGCTCTGCGGTTTATGGCGCCGTGGTGGCCACCATTCTGTGGAAAATCAGCGGCGCCATCTTTACCGCCTTTATTGTCAACTCCACCAAGTACACCGCCATTTACTCCGGCTTTGCCATTCTTATTATTTTTATGCTGTGGATTTATGTGAGCTGGCTGATCGTTCTCATTGGCGCCTCGGTGTCCTATTACCACCAGAATCCGGACCGTATCGCCGACAGCTCGCAGGTCATCCGTCTGAGTTGTCGCTTACGGGAAAAGCTGGCACTGGCGGTCATGGAACTGATCGCCGACAGCTTTCATCACAATAAAAAACCCTGGCGCCTGAAAACCCTGGCCAGAGAAACCGGTATGTCCGAAAGCGCCCTGAAACTGGTTCTCGATGCCCTGCAGCATGCCGGCCTGTTGATTACCACCGGGAAAAACGACCAGGACTACCTGCCGGCCACCTCGCTGGAGAATATTACGCTGGAGATGATCCTGCAGGCTGCGCGCAGCGCCGAGGAAGGGCCATTGCTGAAACCGGAGCAGGTACACGCCAGCCAGCAGCTTGACGAAACCCTGGCACAGCTCGATTCGGCATTATCGGCATCCCTTGCCGGCAAAACCCTGAAAGACCTGGTTTAAGCTCTATTTTGCACGAACAGCAAACTTTCCCCTTGACCTGGAGTCAACTCCAGACTGTATGCTCTGTTTAACAAAGTTTCCGGAATTTTTTTGAACCTGGAGTTAACTCCAGACTGTCACAGGGAATACAAACTGACTTTACAGGCAATAGTTATGGCTACCAAACCAACCAGAATCGAGGTTTTTACCGCGCCCGGCTGCGGCAAATGCGGCAGGGCAAAAGATGTGCTCAAGGCTGTTGTTGAAGACATGGGGGCTGACAGATTTGACTGGCGCGAGGTCGATATCCTGAAAGAAATGGACTATGCCATCGAGCTGGGTGTGCTATCAACCCCTGCCATCGCTATTGACGGTGAGCTGGTATTTACCGCCCTGCCATCGGTCAAACAGCTGCAGGCTACCCTGCTGGCGCGTAGCGGAGAACCGCATGAATGAGCTGCTGCTGATAACCGCGGCCAGCCTCGGCCTGCTGGCATTTTTCGAGCCCTGCACCATTGCCACGCACACCCTGTTTGCGGCACGCACGCATCAGAAAAGCCTGAACGCCTGTTCGCTGGATATCTTTCTTATCTGGATAACGCGAAGCCTGCTGACGGTCGGGCTGTTCATGCTGGCGACGATACTGATACCACCACCCGAAATACAGCCACTGACGGCCGCCATGATTCTCTCCGTCATGGCGCTGGTTTATCTGATCTCTCGCAAGGTATACCTGCCGGTTCCGCATCTTGCGTTTTATCGCCTGCTGCCGGGCTCGGCCCGTCTTCCCGACCCGATTCGCCTGGGCCTGACGGCCCCGGCCTGTACGCTGCCCCTGCTGGTTATCCTGCTGGTTCTTGTTGTTTCTGTCCATTCACTGACGCTGGCTGCTGTGGCAGGTATTTTATTTGCCGGCTTTTTTACCCTGCCGATTCTGCTGGCAAGCATTAACGGCATGAGCGAAGGCACTAAAGATTTTTTCAGCAAGGCGGCTGGCAGCAGCCCTTACCTGACGGCCTTCCTGCTGCTTGCCGCCGCCCTGTGGCTGATATTGCCGGAATACAGTCTGGAAAAAGAAAGCTTGCGGAATGCCCTGCTGGGCGCCGGTCTTCCCGCCATCGGCATTGCCTTCCTGGCCGGTTTTATCTTCAGCTTCAACCCGGTTTCCTTTGCCTCCATCCCGGTAGTGCTGGCCTATGTCACCCGCGCGCGTGAAAAGCGCCAGGCGCTGACCCTGGGCGGCGCTTTTATTGCCGGCATGATTCTTACTCATGTCGTCCTGGGCATGGCCGCCGCCTCCGGTGGCGAATGGGCAAAAACGATTATGGGCCGGCAATGGGGACTGCTGCTGGGGCCACTGCTGATTCTACTTGGCCTGATATGGCCGGGCTGGCTGAAACTGAAACTGCCATGGATCACCATGCGTGGCAGAAAAGTGTCCGGCCACTGGGGCGCCTTTCTGCTGGCGATTCCCTTTTCCATCGCTATCTGCCCGTTCTGCGCGCCGGCGCTGGTGGTGGCGCTCACCGCCAGCGCCGCCATCGGCTCGGTATCCTTCGGCGCGCTCATGTTACTGGCATTCGCCCTGGGGCGCAGTATCCCGATTCTGCTCGGCGCCTGGAGCGTCGGCTGGCTGGAATCACTGCAGGTTGTTGGTAAACACCATCATACATTTGAAATTATTGGTGGCGTGGTGCTGATCCTCAGCGGCCTGTATATGCTCAATGAATATCTGTTTATTATTACCTTTTAAAACCTTATGACCCGCACACAGCACTACAGGATAAGCGATGTCACGCAACAGACCGGCCTCAGTGCAGACACCCTGCGCTACTACGAGAAAATCGGCCTGCTGAAAAAGGTGCAGCGAAACGCTTCCGGTATTCGCCTCTATAACGATGCCGACCTGTCGCGTCTGCGCTTTATCCAGCGTGCCAAGCTGATGAATTTCAGCCTGGAGGAGATCGCCCAGCTGCTGCAGATGCGCGAGAACCCGGCAAAGGTGAAAAACAGCGTGCGCGAACTCACGCAGAAAAAGCTTGAGGAGGTAGAACAGAACCTGAAAACCCTCACCACCTTGCGCAACGAGCTGACCCTGCTGGTCAATCTGTGCACGGGGTCTGAGGAAGGCTGTCCGATTATTGAAAGCATTGACGAGACCCAGGACGAATAGTGAGCATCGAGCAAGCATTTTTACTGGCCGCAAAGGACGCAAAGAGCGCGAAGAAAACCATTTTTTGCCTTTCCTTTGCGCTCTTTGCGTCCTTTGCGGCAAAAAATCAATCCGATAAGGCCATAAAAACAACCATGACAAGATACAGCATCGCCGCTATCACCTTGT
>DRLE01000079.1 GCA_011051475.1 Gammaproteobacteria bacterium | reverse complement strand
CATGCAAAACATCGATATGAACAACCCCCTTGCGGGAAAATTCGGCAAGCACACATTAATCACCGGCATCCTGCTGCTGATTCTCGGTTTTGTCGGCATTGCCCTGCCGGAGATCATGTCGCTGGGCGCGGTCGCGCTGATTGCCACCCTGCTGATCTTTGGCGGTTTTTTATGGGGCATGCACACCTTCTATTATAGCGCGCGCCGGGTAGCCGACTGGATCAAGCCGGCACTGCTGCTGTTGACCGGCGCCCTGGTTGCGCTGCACCCGGCCGCCGGCATTGCCATTGTCGGCCTGTTGCTGTCGATGTACCTGTTTCTCGATGCCTT
Source organism: Gammaproteobacteria bacterium (assembly GCA_011051475.1). Lineage (GTDB taxonomy): Bacteria > Pseudomonadota > Gammaproteobacteria > SZUA-229 > SZUA-229. Next base: position 6,422 of record DRLE01000079.1, on the reverse strand, counting down.
CGGCAGCTTTGCCATGGCGCAGGATATCCATCCTGCACGCGGCTGGGGCTGGATGGTATTCAACGGTCTGGTCTCGCTGCTGCTGGCCCTGCTGTTTCTTGTCGGCTGGCCGCAAACCACGATGTGGCTGGTCGGCATTTATATCAGCATCAGCCTGATTTTTGACGGCGGTGCATTGATCGCCATCGGTATGGCCATGAAAAAACTGTAGGACAAAGCGGCCTGCGTGTTTACCTTTTTCACCGACCCGGTTTTTATCGAGCTGGCCGCGGTTATCGTTGCGGTAACTGCATTTAACTTCACCAACGGCTTTCATGATACCGCCGATATGGTGGCAACAGCCATCGCATCGCGGGCAATGACGCCGCCGGTGGCCATTGCCCTGGTCAGCGCCGCTACCTTTGTTGCCCCCTTTGTGGTCGGCCTTGCGGTAGCCGATACCATCGGTACCTTTGTCAATATCGAGTCGGCCTCGCAGCAAACGGCTGAAAGCGTGGTTATTGCCGCTCTGATTGCGGCCATCAGCTACAACCTTTTTACCTGGTGGCTGGGTTATCCGTCATCCTCGTCCAACTCACTTGCCGGCGGCCTGGTTGGTGCCGGCCTGTATGCCGTGGGTGTGGACAATATCAACTGGGGTGTTCTCGCGCTGGCGCAGGGCGAGCTTTCCGGCATGATGAAGGTATTCGCCGGCCTGCTGGTATCCCCGCTGTTCGGCTTTGTCATCGGCTTTATTATTATGAAAGTGTTTATCCGCATCTTCAGCCGCTTTACCCGCCGGATCAGTGGTTTCTTTGTCGCCTCGCAATACCTCAGCGTTGCCTGGCTGGGCTTTTCTCACGGCGCCAATGATGCGCAAAAGGGCATGGCCATTATCGGCATGATGCTGCTGGCCAGTGGCGAGACACAAACCTTTTCCATTCCCGACTGGGCAATCCTGCTTAACGCGACCGCCCTTACCGTCGGCACCATGTTCGGCGGCTGGAATATTATCAGGACCCTGGGCTTCGGACTGTACCGCTTGCGCGTTATCCACTCGGTGGCCAACCAGCTGGGCTCCGCCCTGGTCAACAGCCTGGCCACCATGATTGGCGCACCAACCTCAACCACGCAGGTGGTGACCGCTACCCTGCTCGGCAATGGCGCCGCGGAAAAACCCGGCCACGTCAAATGGCGCACCGCCGGTGGTATCATCAGCAGCTGGTGGCTGAATATTCCGGTGTCCATTGTGCTGGGCGGACTGTACTGTTACCTTTACCTGCTGATTATGAGCTGAACATTATGGGACTTATAAGCAAGTTTATTCTGCCATCGGATTTCAACTTGAATGACGCGTTGCTGAAGCAGGCGCAGATCGCCCGCCTGCTGGTCAGCGACCTGTACAAGGCCTGCGTCAATGATGATCGTGAAGCCCTGCGCGCCATCTCCATCGTCGCCATGCGTGCCAGGAAGATAAAGACAAAAAACATGGCGCAGTTGCTGGACGTGTTTATTGCGCCTTATGACAAGGAGTCCATTTATCGCATGATTACCCAGCTGGACTGGATAACCCTGGCGGTCAAACACTTTCAGCTCGAAGCCGAGGTCTATGACACCCATTCACTCAGCGAGTATAACGAGATACTGAAGGTATTGCTGGACATGGCTACGGCGCTGGAAGAAGGTATGTCAAGGCTGGTCGACAGGGATCTCAGGGCCATTGCCGAATCCACCGATCAGGTACACGACCAGTATGACACCGTTGTGGAAATGTGTGCCAATGCCACCGCCGAGCTGCTTCAGCAGGATGATATCAAGCGCATTATCCGGCACAAGGATATGCTGGCACAATTGAAGGAAATCGCCAAACGCATTCATATTACCGCCAATACGCTTGAAGACATGACCATCAAGATTGTCTGAGGAACCACCCGGAAAGAATCATGACGCAAACAGCAAACACGGCAAACAACGGTGAAAAACTCACTCTGAAAGAAGTTATCGCCATGGGTATTGGCGGCATGGTCGGTGGCGGTATTTTTTCCGTACTGGGCCTGGCCATTGCCCAGGCCGGCCACGCGGCGCCGATTGCCTTTGCCCTTGGCGGCATTATCGCCCTGCTTACCGGCCTGTCCTATGCCCGCCTCGGCCTGGTGTTCCAGTCCAGCGGCGGCAGTTTTACCTTTCTCGAACATGCCTTTAAAAACCAGAATATTGCCGCCATCGGCGGCTGGCTGCTACTGGTCGGCTATGTCGGCACCATGTCGCTGTATGCCTACACCTTCGGTGTCTACGGCAGCGCCATGCTGGCAAGCGATGGCAACTCGGCTGCCATGCATCACCTGCTGGAATCGGCCGTGATGTTGAGCTTTCTCGGCATCAACCTTTACGGCATCAAGGCCAGCGGTAACAGCGAGTTGCTGATCGTTACCATCAAGATGATTATTCTTTTCCTGTTTGCCGGCATCGGCCTGTTCTACATCAAGGCCGACCATGTCCTGCCGGTGATCAACCAGGGCGTTGGCGGTATCGTGATGGGCGCAGCGCTGATCTTCGTCGCCTATGAAGGCTTCGAGCTGATCCCGAACGCGATCAACGACATGGAAGCACCGGAAAAAAACCTTGAGCGCGCCATTGTCTGGGCGATTGCCGTGACTATTGCGGTATATGTGCTGGTATCGCTGGTGGCCGTGGGCAACCTGACGCCTGACGAAATCACAAAGTACGGTGAATACGCCCTGGCCATGGCGGCAAAACCTTTTCTTGGCGAGTCCGGATTTCTGCTGATCGGGCTGGCCGCACTGTTTTCCACCGCCTCGGCCATCAACGCCACCATGTTCGGCACCGCCCGCCTGGGCATGGTAATGGCTTCCAACCAGGCGCTGCCAAAGGCCTTCGGCTTTCGTCGCAAGCAGAACAATATCCCCTGGGTCAGCCTGGTGGTGATTACCCTGGCGACACTGGTGTTTATCAACCTGGCCAATCTGACCATTATCTCCTCGTTTGCCAGCTCCACCTTTCTGCTGATTTTCGCCCTGATCAACCTTTCTGCCTGGCGCCTGCGCCATCGCATTGCCGAGCGGGGCCTGTCACGCGCCAGCCACCTGCCGCTGATCGGTATGCTGCTGTCACTGCTGTCATGGCTGGCACTGATGGTTTATCTCTGGCAAACCGCAAAACACACCCTGATCTGGATTGCGCTTATCTATTTTCTGGTCATTATGACGGAATTGCTGATTTGCAAACGGCAACAGTAAATATTCTTCATAAGTCACCATGAAGCTGCATAAACAGATCAGGGTCAGAGCAACACCCCGGCAGGTATTCAGCTACTGGAGTAACTTTCGAAACTTCAGGCAGTTTATCCCGATTATCGAAGAGATCGATGTCATCGATGCGCAACGTTCACGCTGGATAATCCGGGCGCCACTGAACCACCGGGTCAGCTTTGAATCACTGATTACGACCTCGCTACCCGGCGAAAAGCTGGTCTGGGAATCCACGCATCCCGATGGCTATGCCAGGGGTGAACTGCGCCTGAGTCCGTCAGGCGAATACACTGTTATCGAACTGGATTTCGAATACAGCCTGCAGCGTCGCTGGATGCATAATATCGCACAAATCGTCGGCCGCCTCGGCTTTCCCTCACTGGCATTTGATCACGGCCTGGCGCGTATCAAACAGGATATCGAAGCGGGGAGCGGCAAACCCGATCATTAACACCCCGGGACCAGTCAACCAGGTTCAGCACCTCAAGTATCCGTTACCGGCCTTGATGATAATAACGCCATATTAGAGTAAAATTAGCCATTGTTAATATGCCGGCACACAGGTAAAAGCTGCCGGCTTTTATGTAATAGGCAGCCATGCGAAAACTGATTTCCAGAACACGATCCCTGATAACCCGAGCGCCCTTGCTGGCAGCCGTGTTTTTCTTCTTTTTCGGCATCATTATCTGGGGTGGCTTCAACACCTTTATGGAAGCGACCAACACCCTGCCCTTCTGCATTTCATGCCATGAAATGAAGAACACCGTTTACCAGGATTACAAACACTCCGTTCACTTCAAGAACAGCTCCGGCGTCAGGGCGGTTTGCTCCGACTGCCACGTTCCCAGGGAATGGGGCCCCAAGGTTATCCGCAAGATCCGCGCATCCCAGGAACTGTTTCACTGGATGATCGGCACCATCGATACACCGGAGAAATTCGACAAAAAACGCAAGGAACTGGCCTCGCGCGTCTGGGCTTCGATGAAAGCCACCGACTCTCGCGAATGCAGAAACTGCCACCAGTTCTCGGTCATGGACCTGGCAAACCAGGCGCGCTTTGCCGCGCGCATACATGAGGATGCCAGCAAGGACGGCGGCACCTGTATCGACTGCCACAAGGGCATTACCCACCGTCTGCCCGCAGAGGAAACAGTACTTGCCAAAGACGAGGAAGCGCTGGATATCGAGTATGCCGAGGAAATCAACGAAACCTGCGCCGGCTGCCATGGTGAATCCGGCGAGGGCACGGCCGATGGTGAATACCCGCGCCTGGCCGGGCTTGATGCCGAGTATATCGCCCGACAGCTGCGCCACTTCAAGTCACGCGAACGGCTGAATATCCCCATGCTGCCCTATGCCACCGAAAGGGAACTGCCTGAAGAGGACGTGGTACTGATTGCCCGCTACCTGTCACAGATCAAACTGCCGACCAAACTGCCCCCCATTGACGAGAACAAGAAATTTGACGCTCTGGCGCGCCTTGAGCAAAGCGGCAAGGTGGTGAATATTGCGCGTTACCCGGGTGATGTCCGCATGGGCGAACGCTTTTACCAGAAGGAATGCGCCGGCTGTCACGGCAGGCAGGCTGAAGGCAATAAAGCCCGGCAGATTCCACAGCTTATGGGCCAGCGCAGTCTTTACCTGAAACGACAGATCGAACGCTTCCGCAAAGGCGAAAGGCTTCACGACGACCCGCGCGATGCCGGGATTTTCAAATCCTTCAGCGATACCGAAATCGACAATATGCTGGCCTACCTTTCCATACTGGATGACGACTAGCCCCTGTAGAAGAACACAGAGCGCGCTGCCTTCATGCGATACAGGGGCTAGCGCGTATACTCGATCAGCTTCTGCGCCAGCGTGTCGGCAGAAATACCGTAGGCCAGCTTGGTAATAAAGCGCCCATCCGGCGCCATCAGGTAGAGGCCGGATGAATGGTCCATGGTGTACTGATCGGGATGCTCCGGATCGACCTTGCCTTTTTCGAAGCGCACCTTGAACTGCTTCGCCACCCGTTCGATCATTTCGGGTGAACCGGTCAGGCCGACCAGGCGCGGATCAAAATATTTCACATAGTCACGCATAACAGCCACCGTATCGCGCTCAGGGTCTACTGTAATAAAGTAGGGCTGGATCTTCTCCCCTTTTTCCCCCAGCTTCTTCAATGCCCGTGTCACCACCGACAGTGTATTCGGACAGACATCCGGACAGGAGGTGTAGCCGAAATAGATCAGTGAATAATGCTTCTTCAGGTCTTCTTCCGTTACCAGCTGGCCATACTGGTTGGTCAGGATAAAACGTCCGCCCAGGCTGTCACCGTCCGGTATGGTATCCATACTGGCCGCCAGCCGCGCCTTTTCCGCAGCGTTCATATCGGCATTCAGACACTGCTTGATCACGTCCGTATTGAAATTCATCAACCTTATATACAGCGATTCGTCGGCTTCGAACTGCCGCCCGAGCACATCCAGTTTGCCAATATTGATGTCTGTACCTTCCGTCAGTAAATCCAGGTTATCCGCCGGCATGGAGCGATCCAGGAACAGACAGCTGGCTTCACCGGATGTAATACGACTGCGCACGCGCAGCAGGGCGGCGGCAGACACCCTGTCCCATGGGGTATCGGCGACCTGTTCAAGCACGGTCAGGGCATAGGCCTGTTCGAAGTAATACAGTACATCATAATACTGCACACCGTTACCGGACTTTAATCCACGGTAACCGTACTCGTATTCCCGGTCTATGCGCTTCAACGGCTTGAGCAGGCGCAGGCGGTTACGCTGATAGATATGCGAGCGCGCCGGATCCATCTCGATAAAGGCCGCAGTGAGCAGGTCCAGCATGATAATGACATTCCTGTCGTCCATCCAGAAAAACGGATTGCGCCTGTCCGGGTGATCATGTGCGGGCAGGATTTTCAGGTCCGGTTGTGACAGCAGTTCGATCACCCTGACATTGTCGGGCAAAGCCTTGATGGTTTCCTGCAGTGACTTTTCCAGTTCGGGACCGACCCAGATAACCAGGCTGGCCTTTTTCATGCGCGCCTGCTGTTCTGGCCGCAGACTGAAATCAAACGGTGTCTGCCCGCCATCGATAAGCAGTTCCGGGCTGGCAATATCCTTCATCAGGCCGGTGACGATTGAATACACCGGCTTGACGCTAACAACCACATTG
>DRLE01000078.1 GCA_011051475.1 Gammaproteobacteria bacterium | reverse complement strand
CACCACCACCTTTTCCGTCATGGGCCATATCGCCAAGGCCGACGGTCGTGTCAGCAAACAGGAAATCCGTTCCGCGCAGAACATTATGGATCAGATGCAGCTCAACGCCGAGCAGCGCAAGGCCGCCATCGGCTTTTTCGACCAGGGCAAGTCTGCGGACTTTCCCCTGACCGAGGTATTACGGCAGTTCAGGAAAGAGTGCCACGGCCGTCGCAACCTGATACAGATGTTCATCGAAATCCAGATTACCACGGCGCTATCGGACGGAAAACTGGATGCCAGCGAGAAACGCATTATCCATACCATCGGCGAAGTTCTGGGCGTTTCCCGGGCACAGATCGAACACCTGTTCAATCTCGCCCGTGGCGCAACCGCCGCAGACAGTGACAAACTGACCCTTGGCCAGGCCTACAAGATTCTCGGCGTGGAAAAAGGCAGTTCGATGGCTGAGGTGAAAAAAGCCTACCGCCGCCTGATGAGCCAGCACCACCCCGACAAGCTGGTAGCAAAGGGCCTGCCCGAGGAAATGATACAGCTGGCCACGGAAAAAACCCAGGAAATCCGCAAGGCCTACGAACTGATTAAAGACAACCTGAATTAAAGAAACCCGAAACAGCAGAGAAAAACCATGGAAATAAGCGGCCCGCTTTCAATCGGCGTACTTGATAATGATAATGGCAGTCGCGAGCTGCACCTGAAATTCCGTCCCGAGTTCCGGGTTCTGAACCTGCCACAGCAAACCGAAGCCTTTCAGAGCTTTATTCAGACATTGACCGCTGAAATCAACAAACTGGATGAAAATGACGCCAACCGCCAGGGCATGCTGACCATACTGCAGATCTGCGAGCAGCTAAAGCCGCATATCGATGCCAACGAACTGCCGCTGGAGGAAACCATTGTGGTGAATATTCAGACGCAGAGTCCGTTTGGCAATATCAGGCTGGGGTAGGGAAAAAGCCTTAACCACAGAGGACACAGAGGTACACAGAGAAAAGCTTTTTTTGTTTTTAGCGTATATGAACACGCAAGAATAGATGTAGAGCCGTCAACCTGAGGAGAAAAACAGCAAGGTCTTACTCTGTGTACCTCTATGTCCTCTGTGGTTCAAAAAAACCCCGACAGAACAACAGAGAGACGTCGACCCAATAATCAATCAGTTCAGACGAGAACCGCTCAGTTCCCAGGCATAGGCACAGTCAAGCTCTGACAGCACGGCAACCACGCCCTGTTCACCGTCTTCCAGCATGGCCTGCAGTGGCGCGCGGTTTTTCAGGCGCACCTGCGGCAGCTTCATCCAGCGGGCGCCCATCTGCACATTGCGGGGATAGGTGGTACGCAGGGCATCGATAATGCCCAGCAGATAGGTTACGCGTGAACGCACGTTTTCGTCATCGGGGAACGGCGTATCCTTGCGGTACCGGGCCAGATGACGCACCCTTTCACTTTTGGGCATATCAAGAAGAAACAAAATCTGCTCGCCGCTCAGACCCCACTCATCAAGGGCGCTCATGACTTTCTGGGTTCTTAACAGTTCCTGCTCTTTACTTAACGCTTTCATAGTTTTTCGCAAAACAAAGCTGTTAACTTTATTTCTTACACGGATATAGGGTTAAAATCAGCTACAATTCTAGCATATTTGCCCCTTTTGAATAACCACAGAAAGTCACGGACAAATCATGGCCATACTGCCCGTATTACGGCTTGGCGACCCGCTTTTACTGCAAAAAGCCAGCCGGGTCAGCGAATTCGACAACCCCGACCTCGATAACCTGATCGAGGACATGTTCGAAACCATGGCTGCCGAGGAAGGCGTCGGCCTGGCCGCGCCACAGGTTGGCGCCTCACTGCGTATCGTGATTTTCGGCTTCGAGCATAACCCGCGCTATCCCGACAGCAATGGCATACCGCAAACCATCCTGATAAACCCGGAGATAACGCCGCTGAGCGATGAAATGGAAAACGGCTGGGAAGGCTGCCTCAGTGTTCCCGGCATGCGCGGCCTGGTCTCACGCCATCGTCATATCCGTTATACCGGCTTTGATCCGTCAGGCCAACCTATCGAGGAAGAAGCCGAAGGCTTTCACGCCCGCGTGGTACAGCACGAGTGCGACCACCTTGACGGCATTATCTACACCCACCGCCTGTGCCACCCCCTGAAATTCGGTTTTACCGATGAATTACTGCAATCCGGCCAGTTAAATTCTACCGACTGTCTGTAAACAGGTGATTTTACTCATATAATACCGCTATACTAGGTACAATATTGTGCCTGACCGATACCTGTCATTCTATGAAGCCATTGCTGTTCTTCTTTTTCCTGCTGACTACCTCACTGCCAGCGGGCGCCACCAGCCTGCTGCCATTGTCACTGGAGCAGGTGTCATCACGCGCCGACCTTATCTTCTACGGGGAAGTCATCAGTAACGAGGTTCGCAAGGACCCCGTCAGCAGACAGATCGTGACTTTCACACAGTTCAGGGTGCTGGAGCTGGTCAAGGGGCAGGTCAATGGCGCTGAGGGAAAAACACACACTATCAAGCAGCTCGGCGGCAGCCTGCCCGGCAGCCGCCAGCGCCTGATGGTACACGGCATTCCCGTTTTCGTTCCCGACAAACAGTACGTGGTATTCCTGCCAAAGCCGTCGCAGCTGGGATTCTGCAGTCCCCTGGGGCTGCACCAGGGCAGCTTTGCGGTAACGCAGCGCAATGGCGAGCGGATCATTGGCAACGGCAGCCGCCTGGCGCCCGCCGAGACGGCCGAAGCACCGGTGTACAGGCCCTCACAGAGCCGCAGGCATGGCCATGACAATATCACTCACCCGCGTTCCGGACGCAGCCAGCAACTGTCACTGGCGACAGAGGCGGGACGACCCGACCGGGCGCAGCTGCGTGATTTTCTTGATGCCGTCAGGAGCTACAACGCCATACCATGAACAGGCTGATAAAAATCATAAGCCTGCCCTGCCTGCTCGCAGGGTCAGCCCCGGCCATGGCGGGCGGCCCCCTGGTTCTGGAAGGCACGGACGGGCATACGCCGGTCACCTACCAGAACCCCAATATTATTATCAATGTCGAAGGCGGCAGCCTCGGCGCCATGAGTAATGCAACGGCCGATGCCCTCGTCAACCAGGCCTTTGCTCTGTGGAACACGGTGGACAGCGCCACGGTGAACCTGCAGCTGGAACAGAATACGCTGCAAAATATCGATATCAATATCAGTAACTTCCAGAGCTATCTGCCCAATCTTGATCTGCCCGACTATAACGACAATGACAATCTGAACCCCCTTGTCTATGACAGTAATGGTGAAATTATCGACGCCTACCTGGGTCAGGGCCAGAGCAACAGCACCATCGGTTTTGCCGCTTCCATTCTGACGCAGGGCAGCAGCTACTTCTCGGAAGGTTACGCGGTTATCAATGGCAAAAACCTGAACCTGAGCAATACCGAACTGAAACTGCTGGTCGCGCATGAAATCGGCCATTTCCTCGGCCTTGATCACAGCCAGGGCAATATCGATAACCGTGAAAGCGACTCCGGCCTGCCCGAGGTCTGCCGCAGCAGTCCCCCGGACAACTACCCTTTGATGTATCCCTTTATCTGTCGCAATACGGAAAGCCTGCACAGTGATGACATTATCGCCATTTCAGCCCTCTACCCGAGAGGCAGCCTGCTTGGCCGTTATGGCGTATTGGAGGGCGTATTTCTGAAAACCGACGGTACACCGCTGCTCGGTGCCAATATCTGGGTAGAAGATCTCAGGGACGGCAGCGTTTACAGCATTGTGTCGGACTATCTGGCCGAGGGCACCGGTTTTTACAAACTGTACCTGCCGGCCGGCAACTACACCCTGCACGCCAATTCGATTAACACGCTGTTTAATGGCGGCTCCAGCGTAGGGCCCTACGCCTATTCCATCAATGACCTTTCGTTTCGCTCGCCGCACCCGATAAACCCGGTCACCTATCATGATGAAGGTGGCAATGATATTGTTATCTCCATAACCACCGGAGATACCGTTACCGTTAATTTTTCTGCAGAGGGCAACTACGCCAAGCCGCAAAGCAAGGCGACGCCTCCGCAGGAAAGCGGCACGGTAGAATCCCGCAGCCTGAAAGAGCGGATACTGGGCGCGATGTCGCCGGCGGGACTGCTACTGCTCAGCCTGCTTCTGACAGCAAGACTTATCCGTCGCTGCGCCTGGTGCCAAGAAAACGGCTGAAATCATCGAAGTCCAGCGGCCGGTTGACAAAATAGCCCTGGATAATCTCAACTTCTCGCACCCGCAGAAAATCAAACTGCAGCTGGTTCTCAACCCCTTCACCGATAATACTCAGGCCCAGGCTGTGCGCCATGGCAATAATCGCCTCGCATAAAGCGGTATCATCCGGGTCCCTGCCAATGTCGGAAATAAAGGCCTTGTCGATTTTCAGGACATCGAAGGGGAAGCGCTTGAGGTAGCTCAACGAAGAATAGCCGGTACCAAAGTCATCGATAGACAGGCGTATATTCATCGCCTTGAAACTGTTCAGTATGCCGATGACATGGGGCACGTCTTTCATCAGCAGGCGCTCGGTTATTTCCAGCTCGAGGCAGTCACCGGGCAGATCATGCTTCTGCAGGAAATCGGCAATGGTTTTTACCATGTCCTTGCCACGGAACTGCCGGCTGGACAGGTTGATGGCAATGAACATATCCTCACAGCCGGGCAGCTGCCGCCAGGTCTTGACATTGGCCAGCGCCGTATCGATAACCCAGTTGCCGATATCCACGATCAGGCCGCTTTCCTCGGCCAGGGGCACGAACTCTTCCGGCGAGATTTCACCCAGCACATCATCATTCCAGCGGATAAGCGCCTCGGCACCCAGAATCTTCTCGCTGCGCGCATCCATCAGCGCCTGGTAGTTAAGGTAGAAGTCGCCGTTCTCCAGTGCGCGGCGCAGCTTGTTGTCAATCTCAACCCGCTTCATTACCACGTCACCCATTTCCGGGGTGAAGATTTCATAGGTATTGCGACCCTTGCGCTTGCTGCGATACATGGCGGTATCGGCATTGCGCAACAGGATATGCGGGTCATCACCGTCCTGCGGGAAAATGGCAATGCCCAGGCTGGCGGTTACCGCAAATTCCATATCCTGAATCACGCAGGGCTCGGCCACCTTTTGCAGGATATCCTCGGTTTTCTGTCGCACCACAAGCTCGAAGTTGTCGTAGCCGCCGCCATTTTCGTTATCGGTTTCCACCAGCATAATAAGGAACTCGTCACCGCCCAGGCGCGCCACGGTGTCCACATCACGCACACAGGCCTTGATACGCCCCGCCATATAGCAGAGGAACTGGTCACCGGCCTCATGACCGAGGGTATCATTGATGTTCTTGAAGTGATCGAAGTCCATATACAGCAGCGCCACATGCCTGTATTCCTTGCGCGCCTTGACGATGGCCTGCTCCACACGGTCATAGGCCAGGGTGCGGTTCGGCAGGTTGGTGAGCTTGTCGATGGTAGCCTCATGCAGGAGACGGTCTTCGTATTCCTTGCGCAGTGAAATGTCCTCCTTGATCGCCAGATAGTTGGTAATTTCACCTTCGGCATTGCGAATCGGCGATACCGTTACATTCTCCCAGTAAAGATGGCCGGACCGGGTCCGGTTTTTCAGCTCACCGGTCCATGACTGGCCGGAAGTAATCGCGTGCCAGAGGTTGACGAACTGTATGGAAGGGGTATCGCCCGATTTGAAGATGCGCGGATTCTGCCCGATAAGTTCTTCCTCGGTATAACCACTGATCTGGCACAGCTGCTGGTTGACGTATTCGATTTTTCCATCGAGATCGGTAATCATGACCGATACCGGGCTCTGCTCGATCGCCTGGGACAGCTTGTTGAGCCTTTCCGCAGTCAACTTGTGGCTGTTCACTTCTTTCTCAAGATGAACAATCAACTCGCTGATATTCTCCGCCATATCGTTAAAGGCCTTGGCCAGGTTGCCGATTTCATCATCGGCCTCGACATTGGCGCGCACACTGAAATCACCTTCCGCAATATGCTTGACCACATCGGTCAGGCGCCTGACCGGCCCCAGCAGCAACTGGGTTGCCAGCATAACAATGACGATAACCACGAAGACAATAATGGCCAGCAGGAAAATGGCGTTCCTGGTCTGTGCCACCACCGGCTCAAGAAAGACATCCTGGGGCTGGGAAATAATAATGGTCCACGGCGCCGAGTCCAGCTTGACCACGGCAGCGGAATACAGCGCGGTACCCAGTCCGTAGAACTGGGTCTCGACAATGGGACTGGCAACATTGGCGCGCCTGATTTTCCGTCTCCATTCTTCGCTTTCGGCAAACTGTCCCTGCGCCAGCTGCGGGATACGTTTTTCTTTTTTCAGCCGCGCCAGCGTTGCCTTGTCCAGCTTGCTGGCCAGGGTGTATCGCAGATCGCTGCGGCGTCCATGCAGCAGACGCAGCTGGTTTTCATCGAGCAGCAGGGCAAAGGAGCCGCGCCCGACCATGCCCTTGGTCTTGTCAAACAGCGTAGCCAGAATATCGGCATCATACTTCGCCCGCAGCACACCAAT
>DRLE01000077.1 GCA_011051475.1 Gammaproteobacteria bacterium | reverse complement strand
TGCATTCAACATGGTTATCTCCGGTGAGTATCAACAGAAAACGACCGTTTGCGCCTGTTCGATTTCAGGCCAGGTCCTTCATGTAATAGAGGAATCAAGTCACACTGTTACTGTTTCTGACGTCCCGACCTACTGGCGGACGGTAAGGAGATTTCTGCAGGTCTGTACAGCCGCGCACCGAGCAGGCATTATAGTCAGCCCGGCTTCAACCAGAAACAACTACCATGAACCAGTCATCGCCATTTGCCAGGATCGGTCTTATGCGCTCTCGCCTGATCCTGCTCACGACAGCCTTCCTGCTTTTTATTCTTGCCCTGCCGGCGCTGGCCGCAACACAGAACAGTGAGATGGACATTGAATGGTTTACGCTTGGCATGGGACTGTTTGGCGGCCTCGCCATGTTTCTTTTCGGCATGGAACAGATGTCCGAAGGGCTGCAGGCGGCCGCCGGCGACTCGCTCAAGCAGGTGCTTTCCCGCCTGACCCGAAACCGGGTAATGGGCGCGATCTCCGGCGCCTTTATCACCGCGGTACTCAATTCCTCGTCGGTTACCACGGTACTGGTGGTCGGCTTTATCTCCGCCGGCCTGATGACGCTTACCCAGTCGGTCGGCATTATTATGGGCGCCAATATCGGCAGCACCTTTACCGCCCAGATCGTCGCCTTTAATGTCAGCCACTATGCGCTGATCATGGTCGCCATCGGTTTCTTTCTGCTGTTCACCGGCAAGGCGGAAAAAACCCGTCACTATGGCGCCGTGATTATGGGGCTGGGCCTGGTGTTCTACGGCATGGGCGTGATGGGCGATAGCATGCTGCCGCTGCGCAGCTACCCGCCGTTTCTCGACCTCATGGTCAAAATGGAAAACCCGCTGCTGGGCATTCTTGTCGGCGCCATCTTTACCGGCCTGGTGCAGTCATCGGCGGCGACCACCGGTATTGCCATTGTCATGGCCTCTTCCGGTCTTATCACTCTGCCGGCAGGCATTGCCCTGGCCTTTGGCGCCAATATCGGCACCTGTGTTACCGCCGTTCTGGCCTCTATCGGCAAGCCGGTAGAAGCGGTCAGAGCCGCCACCGTGCATGTACTTTTCAACGTGGCGGGCGTTCTTCTCTGGTTTCTGTTTATTCCCCAGCTGGCCGATTTTATCGTTGCCATCTCACCCGCGGCGCCGGAACTGAGCGGCAAGGCAAAAATGGCCGCAGAAGTCCCCCGGCAGATTGCCAATGCCCACACGGTTTTCAATGTAGCCAATACGCTGCTGTTTATCGGCTTTACACCCTGGTTTGCACGCATGGCGGAACGCCTTGTGCCCGAACGTCCGAGCGAGGAAAAAGTCATTATCGAACCGCTTCATCTTGAGGCGGATGTGCTTGAGGTGCCCAGTGTCGCACTGGAACAGGTGCGTTATGAAATCGGCCATATGGGTGACATCATTACCGAGATGTTTGATACGCTGCGTACCGGTCTCGCCAGCAAAAACACGGAAGACCTTGATGCCATCGGAAAACTCGATGACAAGGTCGATATTCTGCATGATGCCATCCTGGAATACCTGCGCGATATTCGCCAGCAGTCCCTGACCGACAAACAGAGTGATCGCTTTCAGGCCCTGATGAGCACCACCCTCAACCTGGAAAACCTGGCCGACATCATCAACGATGAACTGCTCGTACTCGCCAAGCGTTTTGTCAGCCTTGAAACCGCACCCAGTGAAGCCACCCGCTTACTGGCCTTTACTCTCGCCGAGAAGGTCGGCCATGCACTTGAGCAGGTAATACAGGCCATACGTGAAGACGATGAAATGGCCGCGCAGGAAGTCATTTCCCTGAAGGAAGAGGTTCACCGCATCGTCAGCGAGTTTCTTGCCAGCCAGGCGCAACGCTTTGGCAGCAAAGACGGCGCACGGCTTCAGCTGGTCAGACTGGAAATGGAGTTTCTGGAAAAGCTGCGCAGTATTTACACGCTGACAAAACGTATCGCCAAGGACTTCGTGCCCGCGGAAGTTGCCAGCAAGGCATAGGGAATACAACCCGGAAGCATTTGTCGAAAAGATATTCAATTTCCTTCACCATCCGGATTTGATACAAATAAAACCGGGGCCAGATTGCGCTGCCGGCGTCAGTATATACAAGTCCGACCCGACTAACCGCCCATGTCGGCTAACCGGATTTCTTCCTGCCGGTAATCATGGCCCTGACCAGGTTTTCATGATGTATTCTGCCGGATACCACCACGCCAAGCACATGCAGTATCACCAGCAGCAGAACAAGGTTGGCTGACACCTCGTGGATCTCCTCCCAGAGTTCTTCCTCACCCTCGTCTTCGTCCTTCTGGTGACCATATTCATGCTCGTCATCATCGTCATCCGCGTAAGCAGGGCTGATCAGGCTGATATTCGAGGCACCGGCCAGTGGCCCGGCGCCCTCCTCGATGGCGTACACCTCCAGACCGCTCCAGGTGGTGATGGCCAGGCCAAGCAGCAGTGCCAGTATCATGGCGCCGCCGGCCGGGTTATGGCCGATATAACGTTTTGCCCTGCCAGCGAGCATATCGCGTATATAGTTCGCAATTTCCGTTGGCGAACGTACAAAGTCGCTGAAGCGTGCGTGTCGCGTGCCGATAAAGCCCCAGAGCAGTCTGAACAGGATCAGACCGAGAATGACATAACCGGCGTAGATATGAAGGTCATCTTCCTCCTCTCCCGTGAGATAGGCCACGATAAAGGCCAGCACCAGCGACCAGTGAAAAAGCCTTACCAGCGGGTCCCATACTTTTACCTGTTTTACATTCGACATTGTTCTCTCCGGTTATTTCAGTCCCTCCATTGTAGGTACTCGGGGCACAATATCATCGGGCAAATGCCCACCAGGGTTCCTTATTGGACATTTGTCCGATACCATAAGCCTTTGTATTCAGGAAAAACATTGTCGTGTTTGATTTTCAGCCCAAAGCATCCCTGTTGATTATCATCTTTGTCAGCTTTGTTCTGCTCAGCGGCATCGACATTGCTCTTGATCTGTCGGAAGGCACGGATTTCTCCCATGTCGCACAGGAAGGCGTAATCCTGACGCTGTCATTGCTGGCGCTGGCCTGGTTGCTGCTCGATCTGCGTCGCCATGCCCTGGAAATCCGCAAGCTGCGTCATGAACTCAGCAGCCAGAAACAGACATTGCCCAGACCCGAGCCCTATATGACTGATGCCAGGAACCGGCTCAGCCATGTTATCGCCAGACAGTTTGACGACTGGCAGCTGACCGCCAGCGAAAAGGAGGTGGGCTGGCTGCTGCTGAAAGGACTCAGCCTGAAGGAAATTGCCGCCCTGCGTGACACCCGTGAAAAAACCGTACGCCAGCAGGCATCCTCGGTTTATAAAAAAGCCGACCTGCCCGGTCGCCATGCCTTTGCCGCCTGGTTTATTGAAGACGCCCTCTAGCACATAACTGGCGCAAAACCGGCAATGGCTGAATTTAAATCCCGCTTTACTGTCGATAAGCCAGAAATAGCACTATAGTTACAGTAAACCGGGAATAAAGGAGCCAGACAGATGAACAAGATCACCATAGTCGGTGCCGGACGCGTCGGCGAGTCAACCGCCCAGTTCCTCGCCGCCAGGAACCTGTGCCGGGAAATCGTATTACTGGATATATCCGATGGCGCGGCCAGGGGCGCCGCACTGGACATACAGGAGGTCGCACCGCTGTTTGCATACGATACCCGACTGATTGGCAGCACCGACCACGCGCTGATGCTCGATTCAGAGCTCATTATTATAACCGCCGGCCTGCCACGCAAGCCCGGGCAGTCACGCTCGGATGTTATGGCCAGCAATATTCCCATTATCGACGGCATTGTCGAGGGCGCAATGAAATACGCACCCGATGCCATCCTGCTGTTTGTCACCAACCCGGTTGATGTCATTACCTACCATGCTTTCCACAAAACAGGCTGGCCTCGCAATCGTGTTTTTGGCCAGGCCGGGGTGCTCGATTCCAGCCGCATGGCCAGTTTTATCGCCATGGAAACCGGTTTCTCCAGCATGGATATCAACACCATGGTGCTCGGCGGCCATGGCGACACCATGGTGCCAATGCTGCGTTACTGCACCGTCGCCGGTATTCCGGTTGAGAAATTCATCGAAAAGGAGCGGCTCGAGGCAATCGTCGAGCGCACCCGCAACGGCGGCGCCGAGATTCTGGCCCTGCGCCAGAACAGCAGCGCCTATGACGCACCGGCAGCATCGGTAACCGAAATGGTTGACGCCATTGTACACAACCGCAACCGTATTCTGCCGACCGTCTGCCTGCTTGACGGTGAATACGGTCACAGCGATATTGCCATTGGCGTACCGGCCATGCTGGGACAGAATGGTGTGATCGATATTATCGAACTGGACATGAATAAAGAAGAACAGGCCATGTTCGATCACTCTGCCTCGCTGGTAAGAAAAGACATCGATCTGCTCAGGTCGATGTAGCCGACAACAATCATGCCGCCGTCACCACTCACCGGCCTGCCGACCGGTCAGCTTTATTGCTATAACGAACAGGGAATCGAAATACCCTGTAATAACAGCGGCCAGGATGCTGAATTCGCAGCCGGACAAAGCTGGCCTCAACCTCGCTTTAAAGCCGAAGGCGAGACTGTCGTGGATCGCGTTACCGGCCTGTGCTGGACACGCAGCGCCAATATCGCCGAGTTTCCGCTTGCCTGGCAGGAGGCGCTGGATTTTGTCGCTGACATGAACCGCGAACAATCCCTGGGCTTTGATGACTGGCGCCTGCCCAACCGCCGTGAGCTTCGCAGCCTGCTCGACTTCCAGCAAACCCGCCCCGCCCTGCCGCAGGGCCATCCGTTTACCGGCGTATTCCAGAACTGGTACTGGACCTCGACATCGGCGGCCATCAGTCCCGACCATGCCTGGTATGTGCACATGGGCGGGGCGCGCATGTTTTATGGCGGCAAGGACCAGTCCTACATGCTATGGCCGGTGCGCGGCAGCAGCAATGGCCTGCTTGCGGCCACCGGCCAGATACACTGCTTTGATGCGAACGGCCGGTTGATTGACTGTGCCGGTAGCGGCCAGGATGGCGAATACCGCGCTGGCACCCCGTGGCCACAGCCACGATTTTCCGTCGCCGGCGATGCCGTTATCGACCACCTGACCGGCCTGTGCTGGGCACAAAACGCCAGCCTGAGCGATACGCCGGTAACCTGGTGCGAGGCGCTGGCCAGAGTCAGCGAACTGAACCGGGACCAGCACGAGCGCTTCTGGCGCCTGCCTGACATCAATGAGCTGGAATCGCTGGTTGACTGCGCCCGGGCCAGGCCGGCACTGACCGGCCCCGGGCTGTTCACCCATATAAAAGACGTGTACTGGTCATCGACCACCAGCACCTATGAACCGGACTGGGCCTGGGCCCTGTATATGGACAAGGGCGCAACAGGCGTGGGCCAGAAGTACCTGCCACAGTTCCATATCTGGCCGGTTGCCTCCGCCGACCAGGGCCGGTTAAAACCGGACCAATGAGCGCTGTTGCACCAGAAAGGCCGAGCCGCTTTTCACGCCCGGCAGAGCCAACGGGTTTAGTGTTAGCAGGCCGTGAAACTTGCGGCGGATATCTTTCCGTAAAAACCGGCGCACGGACCTGCATGGCAGGTATAATAAACGCTGTTTTTTCCGCCAGTGGTGTTTTTTCTGGCGTAACCCGGAGGGCCGAGCCTATTGATTTAGTGTTAACAGGCCCTGGCAAGAACCATGGATAAAGAAGTTCTACGCGCCAATATCAATAATGAAACCGCGCAGATCCAGTGGCATGAACTGCAGCGTTTTTTTGCCGGCGGCTGGCTGATCTATATCAGTGAAAACACCAACCTGCTGGATGTCGCCATGGCCTTCACCCTGGATGACAGGGACAGGGTCAGCCGCTGGCTGGCCAGTGGTGACATTGCAAAGGTATCCGATGAACAGGCAAAGACATGGTACCAGGAAAACACCCTTTTCTGGTCGACCGTGGTCAAACCCTGGGTACTCATACAGCCGGTCACCGATGGCAATAAAGATCAAATTCACCAGGGCCACATCAGCTGGCCACACCGGAAACAGACATGAACAATATAATTGAAGAATTCATTAAAAAGGAATCCTCCTCCGGCATCCTGCTGATTGTTGCCACAGTGTTTGCTCTGATGCTGAAAAACTCGTTTCTCAGCGAATACTACATTTCCTTTTTACAGACCCCGGTGGAAGTGCGCTTCGCCGACCTGCATATCGCCAAGCCATTACTGCTCTGGATCAATGACGGCCTTATGGCCATTTTCTTCCTGCTTATCGGCCTGGAGGTCAAACGCGAATTCCTTGAAGGCCAGCTGTCGACACCGGGACAGATCGCCCTGCCCGGCATTGCCGCCATTGGCGGCATGGTCGTGCCAGCGCTGTTCTATATCTATATCAATCACGGCGACCCTACCGCCATGCGTGGCTGGGCCATTCCCACCGCTACCGACATCGCCTTCGCCCTCGGCGTACTGGCGCTGCTCGGCAAACGCGTGCCGCTGTCACTGAAAGTATTCCTCATGGCACTGGCCATTATCGATGACCTTGGCGCCATTGTTATTATCGCCCTGTTCTATACCGTTGAACTGTCCACGCTGTCGATAACCATTGCCGCTATTGCACTTACCACACTCATTATTATGAACCGCATGGGGGTGGCGAAAAAAGCCGCCTACATTATTGTCGGCGTCGTGCTCTGGGTCAGCGTGCTCAAGTCCGGCGTGCATGCCACCCTGGCCGGCGTGGCCCTGGCCTTTACCATACCGCTTAACTGCACCAACAGGGAGACCGGCGAGCGCTTTTCCATGTCCAAGGAAATGGAACATGAACTGCACTTCTGGGTGGCGTTTTTCATCCTGCCGCTGTTTGCCTTCGTCAATGCCGGCGTTGACCTGCGCAATGTTTCGCTGGAGCAGATGACCACCGGTGTCCCGCTGGGCATTATGGCCGGCCTGTTCCTTGGCAAGCAGATCGGTGTTTTCGGATTTACCTGGATCGCGATCAAACTGGGGCTGACAAAAATTCCCGAGAACAGCAGCTGGCTGCAGCTATACGGTGTTTCCGTGCTGACCGGTATCGGCTTTACCATGAGTCTGTTTGTCGATTCACTGGCCTTTACCGACGGCAACCTCTACCAGCAGGCCGACAAGCTGGCCGTACTGCTGGCATCGTTTGCCGCCGGCATCGTGGGCTATCTGATACTGCGTATGGCTCGATCAAGCGCATAAGAACCGCCGGAGACATATGGTAATATCAGCTGCTAGCACATACCCGTAGCCATGGCCGACCGGATAATCTGATGGACCTTAAATCGACTGTTTTATTACTGCTGGCCTCCGTGGCATTCACTACCGCCTGTGAACAGCCTGAGCCACCTGTCGTCGTCACCTCGCGGCCGGTCAAAACCATTGTCGTAGACGATGGCAGCCTTAAAGACACGCGATCATTCCCGGCCGTGGTCGATGCCATACAGAAAGCCGATATTTCGTTCCGCGTCAGCGGCAAGATTATCAAGATCCATGTCAGGGAGGGCGACCTTGTCAAGAAAGACCAGGTGCTTGCCGAACTGGACCCGACCGATTTCACGATTACCCTGAAAGACCGCAAGGCCAGTTTTCAGACGGCCAAGGCTAATTTCGACCGCGCGGCCAGCCTGGTAGACAAGGGCGCGATCTCGCGTGCCGACTACGACGAAATTCGCGCCAAATACTACAGCGCCCGCTCCAGTCTTGAGGAAGCTGAACAGAATCTGCGCTACACCAGACTCAGGGCGAATTTTGACGGCCTCATCGCCAGGCGCCACGTGGAGAATTTCGAAGAGATACATACCTCGCAAACCATCTTCTCACTCGAAGATGTTTCCGCGCTGAAAATCAAGATCGATGTGCCTGAAAATATCATGATTGCCACCACCCGTGAAAGGCGGTACAGGTTTTATGCCCTTTTTGATTCCATTCCCGGGCAGCGCTTTCCCCTGACTTTTCTTGAATCCACCACCAAGGCCGACCCGAAAACCAAGACCTTCAAGGTCACCCTGAAAATGGATGCGCCAAAGGACTACAATATACTGCCGGGCATGACGACCACTGTTTACGCCACCGCCATCGCTGGCGGGCAGCAGGCGCCTCTGTACGTTACTCTGCCGGCTTCCGCCGTGGTTTCCAGTAACGACAAGCAGGCCACCGTCTGGGTGGTGGACGAAAACACCATGACGGTTCATCCCAAAGCGGTGAAAACCGGTCTGCTGAAAGACTCCCGCATACAGGTCGAAGGCCTGTCACCCGGTGACCGGGTGGTGGTAGCCGGCGCAGCCTTTTTGCGCGACGGCATGAAAGTCACCCTGCTTGAAACCGGTGACCAGGCACAATGACCGGCCCAGCCAAACCCGGCTGCATGACAGCAGACAACCCATGAATATTGCTGAGTATTCAGTTACCCGAAAAGTCACCACCTGGCTGTTCATTATTCTGTTTCTTGCCGGCGGCATTACCGCACTGCAGGACATCAGCCGCCTGGAAGACCCCGAATTCACTATCAAGCAGGCCAAGATCTACACTGCCTATCCCGGGGCCACCCCGCAGGAGGTCGAGCGTGAGGTAACCTACCATATCGAGAATGCGGTGCAGGAACTGCAGCAGCTCAAACGGGTTGAGTCGATTTCGCAAAACGGCTTTTCCGAAGTTACCGTTGTTATCAAGGACAAGTACAAGAAACCGGACTTCCCCAATATCTGGGACGAGCTGCGACGCAAGGTTCATGATGTCCAGTCCACCCTGCCGCCCGGCGCCAAACCCTCGGTAGTCTATGATGACTTCGGTGATGTTTTCGGCCTGTTCTATGCCCTCACCGGCGAGCATTACAGCTACCGTGAACTCAAGGACTATGCCGACCTGCTCAAGGAACAGCTGCTGCTGGTACCGGGCGTACGCAAGATCAGTATCGACGGCGCACAGAAAGAAGTCGCCTATATTGAAATCTCGCGCGCCCGCTTCTCGGAGCTGGGCATATCCAATATCGA
>DRLE01000076.1 GCA_011051475.1 Gammaproteobacteria bacterium | reverse complement strand
GCCAGGCTACGGGCGCAAGCGTGAAATGATTACCGCTGAGCTGACCGAGCGCCACGCTCCCGAACTTTATTACCGGGACAGGCCCTGGTATGCGCTGCCAGTGCTAGATAAGGCTGCAGGGGCTGATAACAGGGTCTGTATTCTCGGTGGCGGCATTGCCGGTTTAAGCGCTGCATACGCCCTGGTACAGCGTGGCTGGCAGGTGGAAATCATCGATCGTCAGGGCGCGCTCTGCCGCGAGACATCGTCCAACCCCTCCGTGATCGTCTATCCGCGATTATCAGCCGGCAATGCGCGTGATAATGAATTCTATATAAGCGCCTATTGCCATGCACTCTATGAATTAAACCGTCTGCAGCAGGGCAGTGATGAACGTTTCTGGCTGGACGATGGCCTGATGCATTATCTTGATGCCGACCGCGCGCAGAAAATCATCAGCGCCTGCGATCTGAATAGCGATTTTATTTCCGTGCATCAAAGTGATGAGGAAAGTCAGGCGATTGTCGAGTATGCCGGTGCCGGTGTTCTGTTGCCGGCAGGCCTGTGCCGCAGCCTGCGGGTCGCCTGTGGCGACAGGCTGACAGTGACCAGGGCATCGATCAGCCATATTGCGTATCGTGACGGTCAGTGGTGGTGTAATGATGGCGAACAGAATATTTCCCGCGCCGCGGTATTGATTGTTGCCTCTGGCGGCGGCGAGAGTGAGCTGCATGCACCGTGGACATTCCCGATCGAGCGCGTGCGTGGCCAGATAACGGTATTGCGCGAAAACCGGCATTCGTCCCGAGTGAGTAAAACCGTCAACAGGCAGGTGCATATTACCCCCGCCATCGAGGGCAGGCATTACCTGGGCGCCAGTTATAACCGTGACTGTAACGAGCCCGGTCTGCGCGAGGAAGATGATCGCTATCTGCTCGGCGTCATCGAGTCGGCCTTTCCCGGCTGTTTCAGTGAAGAGGATATCATCGACGGCTGGGCGGGGTTCAGGCATGTTGCCAGAGACCGGGTACCGGTGGCTGGCGCGGTTCATGATGAAGATTTTTTCCGTAAACAATATGCCGATATCCGAAACGGCAATACCCGCAAGGTCTACCCGCCTGCGCGGCATTATCCGGGACTGTATGTGTCCCTTGCACATGGTTCACGCGGCTTTACCACGGCTTTTCTCTCGGCGGAAATTCTCGCGGCCATGATAGCCGGCGGGCCCTTGCCGGTCAGCAGGGAGGTGATGGATTATCTCAACCCCTCACGGTTTCTTGTGCACCAGCTTCAGCGAGGGTGAATTCTTGCTTTCAGGCAGTGCCAGCAGATCTTCCACAGGCTGCGGCTGTTCGATGCCATAGCCCTGGCCGTAGTCGACTTTCAGCGCCTGCAGTTTGCTGATGATCTGTTCGTTTTCCACATGCTCGGCAATGGTCCTGATGCCCAGGGTATGACAGATCTCGTTGATGGCGGCGACCATGGCCTGGTCGATGGTATTGTTGACCATATTGGCGACAAACAGGCCGTCGATCTTCAGGTAGTCCACCGGCAGTTTTTTCAGGTACTGCAGTGAGGACAGGGCGCTGCCGAAATGATCCAGTGAGAAGCGGAAGCCGGCGGGTTTGAGTTTGCGCATCAGTTTTCGGGTCTGCTGCAGGTTCTTGATAACCGTTGTTTCGGAAATCTCGAAACACACGTGACGCGGGTCGATGTCGTGCTGTTTGGCATAATCCAGTATATTGTCGGCGGTATCGGTGTCTCGCAGGGTATTACTGGAAATATTGATAAAGAAGTGCATCTGTTCGTCTTCTGTCTCTGCCAGCTGTTTTAGCAGGCTGAAACTGCGGTCAATAACCTGGCGGTCGATCAGCTGCATCAGGTTGTAACGCTCGGCCGAGGGAATAAAGGATTCCGGCGTACTCAGCTGGCTGTCCTCATCCAGCAGGCGTGCCAGTATTTCCACATGGGTAAAACGGCCGGCCTTGTTGCTGAGAGAAACCACCGGCTGGGCGTACAGTTTCAGCATGTCCTGCTCGATAATCTGCTTGATGCGTGTGCGCCAGTAGTTCTCGTCCTGGCGGCGGATCAGTTCGCTGTCCTGCTCCTCGTAGACGTAGTAGCGGTTTTTGCCGTTGTCCTTGGCCGTATAACAGGCAAGATCGGCACGGCGCAGGGCCTCGGCTGCATTGACCGTGTTTGCATCCAGCGGGTTGATGCCGATACTGACGCTGAGGCTGTAGTCACAGTCTTCCCAGGTAAAGGTCATGTCGGCTATTGCCTTGATAATATTGCCGGCAATTTTTTTCGCGCCTTCAAGGTTGCAGTTTTTAAGGATCAGACCGAATTCGTCGCCGCCGAGGCGGCCGAGAATATCGTCGTTACGGATACAGGACTGTATCAGCGAGGTGACCTGTATCAGGCACTGGTCACCGGCGCTATGACCGGCAGTGTCATTGATCAGCTTGAAGCGGTCAAGATCAAGGTAACAGAGAACGTGGTTCCTGTTGTGATTGATAGCGTCATAAACATGGTCAGATAACTGGTAGTTAAAGGCTTCCTTGTTGAGCAGGTTGGTCAGCGGATCGTGTGCTACCTGGTGTCTGATTTCCTTTTCCATCTGCCGGCGCTGGGTTTCATCGTGGAAGACGATGACCACGCCCTCGGCCTTGCCCGAGGTTTTCAGAATAGGGGAGATCGAACTTTCAATGCCTTTCCTGTGGCCCTGGCGGTTGATCAGATTGAGCGCACTCTTGTTGATGCTGATACCCTCGTCAAGACAGGACATGACCACATCATGAATCGGTTCGCCGGTATCCAGATCCTCGATTCTGAAGACGTCCTGTACCGGCCGGTTTCTGGCCTCGGCCAGGGGCCAGGCGGTGAGCGATTCGGCCAGTGTGTTCATGTATTCGATTTCGCCGTTGACATTGGTGGTAATCACCGCATCGCCGATAGAGTGCAGGGTCACCTCGGCGCGTTCACGCTCACTGCGAATATCATGCACCAGCTGCATATTGATGATCGCCATCTGTACACTCTGGCTGAACTGGGTCATCAGGCGCTCATCGATCTCATCGAATTCGTCTTCGGTGCGGAAAATGGCAATGGCGCCATAGGCTTCATCTTTCAGGGTGACAGGGGTTACCAGGGCGGAGCGGATATTGAACAGCTCGGCCAGCTGTTTGTCAGCACGCGGGTCGGTCAGTACGTTATTGATAATCAGGCTCTTGCCGTGAGTGATCGACCATGAGCAAATACCGCCATCGTCGGTGCTGTGCGTACTGCTTTCCAGTTTTTCGGCCTGCTCGCCGCTGGCCGCTTCGAAGTGATAGGTTTTTCTGTCAGCATGCAGTACCGGGAAAGCGGCAAGCTGGGCGTTGACGATTTCCTGGGCGGCACAGCAGATGTTTTTGAAGAAGGCGTTACGGTCATAACCCTCGGTAATCAGGCGGGCAATCCAGTCATCGATCAGATCGACGCCGTGCTGGTAGCGCTGGTTATTGTTGACCTCGATCTGGTGCTCAAGCTCGATAACGGCTCTTGAGGTGGCAATGCTCAGAATGTTCTCCGCAAGGTTGGTATCGGGTATGACCTGTTTGCTGGCCACGCCGATAATACCGATGGTGTTTTCGCTTTTGTCCAGCAGCCTGATGCCAATAAAGCTTTCGATGTCATCACCCAGAAGGTCGCGGCTTTCCGGGTAGTAGCGTATAAAGTCGCGATTGAATACCAGGCGACCGGTCCTGATGATTTCTTCGCAGGGCGTGTTTTCCAGTGAGTAATGGATATTGTTTCTGAACATGCCGTGGTCAAGCAGGCCGATAATGTCGGCGCTCAGGCCGGAATGGTTTATCCGGCTGATATAGGCGTATTCCATATCAAGGGCGGTACACAGGGCGTTCAGCAGGTAGAGTATGCGGTCTTCTTCCGTCTGCGTATGGTGTATCTTGTCCAGGTCGACCAGCTGATACAGGGCCTTTTCGGTTTTTGTGCGCAGCTCGATTTCACTGTTGAGCCGGTCGTTGGTTTCGGTGAGTTCCGCCTGTTTTTTCTGCAGGTTAATAAAGATATAGACAATGTAGAAGATCAGGTAGATGGTAAAAAGGAACAGCAGGAAGTTGAAAATCTGCGCGTTCCGTTCATCAACAGCGCGCAGTTCACCCAGGGATTTCTTCAGCAGGAGCACCTGATTCTCGACGTTCAGCGAATTGAATTTTTTCAGTATGTCGTCTATTTCCGGCAGGCGCTCGATAATCATCAGGCTGTGATTAATGAGGGCGTTGGTTTCGGTGTCCGGGTCGATGTTCAGATAGTCTATCAGCGGGTAGATCTTGCTGGCGATATTGTGCTGCGGGTTTTCATTGAATTCCAGCAACAGGGTAATCAGTTCTGCGGTAATGCGTAACTGTTCCTTGGACTGGGTTTTGGGTTTCAGGGAGTACAGGTCGGTGCTGACATTGAATATATAAAACAGCGAGTTCTGCAGAATCGAGTGGTGGGTCTTGAAATCTTCAACCAGCATGGCCTGGTCCGAGATCATGCTGTTAAGGCTGTTAATGGTGTTGACAATGCTGGGGTCGTCGATGGCATTGTTGTTGACCAGGTGTTCGATATTTTCGTCGAGCGCTGCCAGCGTCTGGTTGAGGGTGTCATACTGGCGAATCTGGTCGCTGCGATAACGCAACAGGTCGCGGTGCAGCTGTACCTGCAGGTCATGGATTTCCTCGATATTTTCCAGCGCCGTGCCAAGCGGCCGGTCACTGAACATGGTTTTGTAGAAAAAGAAGCTGATTATGGCAATCAGCAGGCTGATGCCGAGCCAGTAGTTGATATTTCCCTTATTCATTATTCATGCTTTCCGGTTTGTCCGTCAGAATCCTGTTTTTGTATTCTCCGGTCAGGGTTTCAAGAAAGTCCCTGAGCAGAAGGATCTCGTCCTTGCTGAGTTTTCGGCCCAGCTGGGTTCTGCCCATAATGGTTATGACGCTTTCCAGTGTTTTTGCGCTGCCATCGTGCAGGTAGGGGGCTGTAACGGCGATATTTCGCAATGTAGGCACCTTGAACACAAACGCATCGACCTCACGCCCGGTCTGGTTCATCCGGCCGTAGTCCACTTTGCTTATATTGCCCCGCTCAGACAGATAATCATAAAAGACACCGAATTTCTGATACAGGTTACCGCCAATATTAACGCCCTGATGGCAGGAGACACAACCCAGCTCCTTGAACAGATTGTAGCCGGCTATTTCGCGCTCGGTCAGTACGCCTTCTTCATTGCGCAGGAAGCGGTCAAAGCGTGAATTCGGCGTAATCAGGGTTTTCTCGAACTCGGTAATCGCGTCGATAATATTGTCTTTTGTTATGCCGTCCGGGTAAACACTGCGGAAACCGGCTACCAGCGCAGCGTCGCCGGACAGCTCGGAAACGATGTTCTGCCAGTTATTGCCGAATTCATGCGGGTTATTAACGACCATGTCAATCTGTTCCTGCAGGGTTTTGACCGAGCCCGCCCAGTTCTGCCTGAAGTTGTATCGGGCATTGAATACCGTCGGTGTATTAATCACATGGTGTTCTGCCGACAGTGATATGCCCAGCGCGACATTGTCATCGCCGCCGTATTCCAGCTGGTGGCAGCTGGCGCAGGAAATCTTCCCGTTGGCCGACAGGCGAGTATCGAAAAACAGCTGTTCGCCCAGTTCGGCCTTGTTTTCATTGTACTCGATACTTTGCGGGATGGGCGATATCGGCTCTTCACGAAAATAGCTGTGGTGCTCAGCCAGGGCAGTCGTGGACAGGCTTAGAATGCCGAGCAGGCTGGCAATCCGGTAAGCCGTCAGCGGTAACCGGTGAAAAATTGTGTATGGTTTGGATAACATTCCTGTGATATTCGCTGTAAAATCCCGTGTTCTGCCTGCTACGCCACGGCAGAGAACCGTTGCAGGGCAGGAAGTTGATAATAACCTCCTGAATTCTAGTCAATTTATCGGAAATTACATGTATCAGAGCCAGTTTATTGGCCCGTCTGTCGGACGGTTTATTCGCCGGAGCGCGAGCCTCATCCTGGGCATCGCCGCCCTGGCCGGCCATGCGCCGGCGTTTGCCGGCTGTGACGACGACCCTGCGCCCGGCGTCAACTGGGCAAACTGCGATATTATCGATATTGACCTCAAAAACAAGGACTTGAGTAATGCCGTATTGACCAGTGCCCGTTTCAGCAATGTTGATTTCAGCGGTGCCATTCTTGAAAATGCCGATTTCAACTTTGCCGAGATGAAAAACTGCCGGTTCGACCAGGCGCGCATGAAAGGCGCGCATCTGGTGGCGGTCAAGGCCGACACGGTCAGTTTTCACAAAGCAGTGCTGGAAAACAGCCGTTTCAGCCGCGCTACGCTGAAAAACGCCAATTTCAGCCAGAGCCGGGCAGACCAGGCCAATTTTTACGGGGCGAAGCTCGATGGCGCCGATTTTACCGAGGCACGTCTGACACAGGCCAGTTTCGAGCAGGCCAGTGCTGCCGGTGCGGTTTTTGTTCGCGCCGAACTGTCGCGCGCGGTGCTAAGCGGCGCTCGCCTGCACGGCACGGATTTTCACCAGGCTGTGCTGCACCGTGCGGTACTGGACAATGCCGACTGCCTGGACACGGATTTCAGCGAGGCCGACCTGAGCAAGGCCTCCTTGCGCGAAGCGCAGATCGAAGATGCGATTTTTACCGGTACCATACTGAAAGACACCATCTGGGCGAACTACAAACGCTGCCGTACCACCTCTGTTGGAGAATGCCAATGAGCAACTATATTCTGGACGCCACCCGCGAAAATTTCGCCGACGCGGTGCTGTCCAATTCGCACAAGGGCCCGGTCATGGTCAATTACTGGGCGGAAAATGCCGGCCCCTGCCTGCGTCTGTGGCCGGTGCTGGAAAAACTCGCCAATGACTACCAGGGCCAGTTCCTGCTGGTCAATGTCAATACCGGCCGTGAAAAGCAGCTGGCGCAGGAATACGGCGTCAACAGCGTGCCCACGGTCAAGCTGTTCGTCAATGGCGAGGTGGTGGAGCAGGTACATGGCTACGATTCGCCCGACAGCTTCAAGAAAATACTGTCGAAATACCTGGCGCGCGAATCCGACCGTGAACTGGCCGCGGCCGTCGAGCTGTATCAGCAGGGCGACAAGGAGCAGGCTTTCGAGCAGCTCAATCGCCTGATTATTATCGACCCGGAAAACGACCGCATCCACCTGGCCTACGCCAAGCTGCTGATACGCGAGCAGGCCTTTGACCAGGCCTACGAACTGCTGGAGAAAACCCCGCTGAAAACCGAAAACGAGGAGGCCGTGGTGCTGATGACCAATGCCGCCTTCCTGTCCGCGGCGCAGAAGATCACGTCACTGGAAGAATTACAGCTTCAGCTTGAACAGACACCCGGCGATCCCGAACTGATGTTCCGCATGGCCAGCCACCACATGATGCAAAGCGATTTTGCCAGCGCTCTCGACCTGCTGCTGAAAATCATCCGCCTGGACATTACCTGGCACAACGGCGTCGCCAGCCTGTGCACACGCGGGATTTTTATTATGCTGGGCAAGGACAACCCGATAACTACCGAGTACCGGCAGAAGCTGATTGATCAGCAGACATAGCAGCGAAGTAACAATTAGTGTTTTGTCATCCTGAGCGCAGTCGAAGGATCTTATACCACTGAGCCGGCAATCAGTTACGGAGTATAAGATTTCTCGGCTTCGCTCGAAATGACATTAATCAAGGCCACTTACTAACTGACAACTTTAAAACGGTAACTTTTTTATGAAACCCGTAGAATTTCTCGCCGCCATGGCCGACACCGCAAACCGCCTCGACTTCGATGCGCACATGAACCTGATCTCGAAGGAGGTCAGCGTTTATGGCGTACCCGGTTTCGAGGTGATTACCTACAACGACTGGTACAAGCAGTCAAAGTATGAATTTGAGAACAAGCTGCTGAAAAAAGTCAGTTACCAGGGCCTGAATATACTGGCCGAAACCCCCGAGCGCATTATGTTCAAGACAGTCGAAACCGTCGAAGGCAGTGACGGCAGCGTCAACAGCAACGGTATCGAGTTTATTATCCAGAAGGAAGAGGACGGGCAGTGGCGGGTTTCGCAGGAGCGCGTATTGCCCGAGGATGAGCTGGCCAGTGACCGGCAGCGCGGAGCGCTTTAGCGCGCGTAGCGCGCAGTGAATAACTAATAGTGAATAGTGAATAGTGGACTCGCTTCGCTCATAAAAAACCAAACGTTTCGGCTTTTAAAGTTTTTAACACTATTCACTTTTAGGGAACCTCTGATTAATAACGATTTTGTCATCCTGAGCGCAGCGTAGCGAAGTCGAAGGATCTTTTACTACTGTGCGATCAACGAGTCACGGAGTATAAGATTTTTCGGTAACTGCTCCTGCGTTACCCTAATACCGTCCATCCATGGACATATCGACTTCACTTCGTTCCGCTCAAAATGACAT
>DRLE01000075.1 GCA_011051475.1 Gammaproteobacteria bacterium | reverse complement strand
TCGAGTACAAAGGCCTCGCCGATGGCGATGCCTTTTGATACGCCGATGCCGCTGATGTAGATACTCATGGTAAAGCAGTGAATAGTGAATAGTGAATAGTGAATAGTGTGCGCCACCTTCGGTGGCATGTTTGGATGCTGTGTTTTTGTGTTTTGTTTTTCATAATGTTTTATTCTTTGTAAAAGAGTATTTTAAAATTCACTATTCACTATTCACTATTCACTATTCACTATTCACTATTCACTATTCACTATTCACTACCGATGCTCCGCATCGGTCACTCTTCTTCATTAAACCGGTTATTGATCAGCTCTTCGAGCTTCTGCATGCATTCGGTTTCGTCTTCGCCGTCGGTATAAAGGGTTATCTCGCTTCCCTGTGCGGCGGCCAGCATCATGACGCCCATAATGCTTTTGCCGTTTACCTTGCGTCCGTCTTTTTCTATTTCCACATGTGCGCGGCAGCTTGAGGCCAGTTGTACGAACTGGGCGGCGGCGCGGGCATGCATGCCCAGCTTGTTGATAATCTTCAGTTTACGGCTGATGCTCACGTTAAATTCTCGTTTCCGGTTGTGGCTTACTCGTGCAGGTCTATTCCCTTGCGTCCGCCGTCTATGGCCGTGTCGATCAGTCCCTGGGTGTCCCTGTCGCGATAGTTTAGCAGACGCAGAATCATGGGCAGGTTAATGCCGCTGATAATCACACTTTTGCGTTCGCGGGCCAGATGCCGGGCAATATTACCCGGTGTGCTGCCGAAGGTATCGGTAAAGAAAATAATGCCATCCGTCAGATCCAGTCTGTGCAGTTTCTGTTCCGCCGCTGCCTGTATCTCGAGAATGGGAGAGTCCATGGGGACCTCGATATGATCAATATTGCTGTTTTCCTGGCGCATAATGGCGCCGGCAATGGCCAGCATATTGCCGGCGATACCTTCATGGCTGACAAAAAAGAGAGCAACGCTCATGGGCTGGTTTTCCTAGTTAAGTTCACGGTGCCGGATGGATACATGCTGGTGGGTTTCACGCAGCTCGTCATGCAGTGACTCGGCAATATAAACCGAGCGGTGTTGCCCGCCGGTGCAGCCGATGGAAACGGTCAGGTAGTAACGGTTTTGCTGCTTGAACTTCGGGATAACAAAATCCAGGTAGTTCCTGATATGGTCCAGCATTCTCTGCACATCATCCTGCTCCTGCAGAAAGGCAATAACCTCAGGGTCCTGACCTGTCAGCGGTCGCAGGCTGGGTTCCCAGTGCGGGTTGGGCAGGCAGCGTACGTCAAAGACGAAATCGGAGTCGGCCGGTGCGCCGTTTTTAAAGCCGAAAGACTGAAACAGCAGGGAAAGCCGGTCGTGCTCGCGCCGTACCACGCGCTCCTTGATATAGCTGCGCAACTCATGAATATTGGTATAGGTGGAGTCAATATAAAGGTCGGCGGCGGTAGCGACATCCTTGAGCAGGGTGCGTTCGATCTCGATGGCCTCGGACAGGGGCAGGCCTTTTTTTGTCAGCGGGTGCTTGCGTCGGGTATCACTGAAGCGCTTGATCAGGGTCTCCATTTCGGCCTGTATATAGATGATCTCGACTTCGATGTCTTTCTGCTTCAGTTCCTGCATCAGCTCGTTGAATTCGCGCAGATCTTCGCTGTGGCTGCGTGCGTCGATGCCCACGGCGACATTGCCGTACAGCTGCAGGGGGCGACTGAGAATCTGGTCGACAAACTGCGGCAGCAGGCCAATGGGCAGGTTGTCGACGCAGTAGTAATCCTCGTCTTCAAGGGTGTGCAGGGCAATGCTCTTGCCCGAGCCTGAAAGTCCGCTGATTATTATAAGCTTCATTTATCCGGGGTTTCCTGCTACTGCGGTGGTTGCGATTCGATAACTTTTTTCTGCAGTTCGATCAGCTGCTCACTGGCATCATGGCCGTTATGGCGTAAGGTGTGGTTGCGCACGGCGGCCTCGACGATAACCGCGAGGTTGCGTCCGGGTGCTACCGGGATGACGGTGACCGGGATTTCCACATTGAGAATCTCGCGCGTGTGAGTGTGACCGGTCAGGCGGCTGAAGTCGCTGACGTTTTCATCGTCCATGCGCTGCATGTGAATAATCAGGCGCAGGTACTTGTTGTTCTTGACCGCGTTGTCGCCGTACATTTCGCGGATATTGAGTACGCCCAGGCCACGCACCTCCATAAAGCCGTGCAGCAGGCTGGGGCTGCGACCATCGAGAATGTCGGGGCCTATGCGGGTGAACTCGGGAGCGTCATCGGCGACCAGGCGATGGCCGCGGGTAATCAGCTCCAGCGCCAGCTCGCTTTTACCGACACTGCTCTGGCCGGTAATCAGCACGCCGGTACCCAGCACTTCCATAAACACGCCGTGAATGATTTCCTTGTTGGAAAACAGCTTGTGCAGGTAGTAGCGGGCAGCATCGACCACGTCATTGCTGTCGGCGGAGCAGCTCAGTACGGGAACATTATAACGGTTGGCGTATTCAATCAGCAGGTCGGGAACCGGCAGGCCGTCGGAAAGAATGACGGCAACGGTTTTACTGCTGAACAGCTGGGTCAGGGTGCTGTTGCGAAAGTCATCGTCAAGGTTGTTCAGGTATTCGCACTCGGTCTTGCCGATGACCTGGATAATATTGTTGTGGATCAGGTTGAGATGACCGATCAGGGTGGCATGGTCACTGGCGTCTATCTCGTGGATGGGGCGATCGGGGTCCTCTGTGCCGGCGACCCATTTCAGTTCAATCTTGCTGGCAAGGTTAACGATAATGGATTCGGCGGAAAGGATTTCAGTCATGATGCCTGTGATGCAAGCTGCCAGTGGGTCAGGTGCTTATAGATTTCCTGTGTATCTTCGGATTGTCGCAGAGCCCGGCAGAAGTTCTCGTCACTGAACAGGCCTGCCAGGTAAGCCAGTATCTTCAGGTGTTCGTCAGTATAATGCTCCGGCACCATCAGCGCAAAGATAAGATCGGTGGGCTGGTGGTCGGGACTGTCGAAATCAACGCCCTTGTCCAGGCGCAGGAAAGCGCCGATAGCGTGGTCGGTCAGATTGGTGCGGGCATGGGGCAGGGCAACACCGTGGCCCAGGCTGGTAGAACCCAGTTTTTCGCGGTCGATCAGCAGCTGGAAGATGTCCAGCGGATCGATTTCTTCCTCGGCGTCAGGGTTTGTTTTTTCGGCTTCGGCGGCAAGCCTGCCGGCGAGGGCTTCCAGCGCGCGTTTCTTGCTCTTTATATCGTGATTGGTAATGACAGCATCCGAGCTGATTAAAGTATCAAGGTTCATCTTGCAGTGTTACCTTTACCTGATGTTTTAAGTGCTTCAGTCTCGAATGCTGTTGTGGGTTGCCTGATTATTCAGCTTCTTCCAGGCTGTAATCGTGGTTGTGCTTGTTGTGCAGGTGGTTCTTGATTTTTTCCTTGTGCTTTTTCACCTGACGGTCGAGTTTGTCTACCAGGCCGTCGATAGCGGCATACATGTCGTCTTCGGTGCACTCGGCAAAAATATCGTGGCCGCTCATGTGTACGGTGGCTTCAGCCTTGTGGCGAACGCCTTCAACGGTGAGGATGACGTGGGTGTTACTGACTTTATCGAAGTGGCGCTCGAGTTTTGCCATTTTTTCGTTGACATAGTTGCGCAGTGAATCGGTGAGTTCGATATGGTGACCTGTCAGGTTTATTTGCATGGGTATTCTCCACAGTTAGTGATAAGGAGTAGCCTGTTTCTACTCCTAGGCTAAGCGCTTGCGCTCGTTTGAGGGTGGTATCAACATAGACTCTCTATATTTTGCCACAGTTCGACGTGCGACATTAATACCCTCTTTGACTAAAAGGGAGGATATTTTGTTGTCACTCATCGGTTTTTTCGGGTTTTCGTTCTCAATCAGCTTTTTCACCATGGAACGGATGGCCGTGGCCGAGCATTCGCCACCGTCGGCCGTGCTGACATGGCTGGAGAAAAAGAACTTGAATTCGTAGACACCGCGCGGGGTGTGCATGTATTTATTGGTGGTAACGCGGGAAATGGTGGATTCGTGCATGTCCAGTTCTTCGGCGATATCGCGCAGTACCATGGGTTTCATGCCTTCCTCGCCATAGTCGAGAAACAGACGCTGCCGACGGACGATGGCCTCGCCGACACGCTGCAGGGTTTCGCTGCGGCTCTGCAGGCTTTTCAGGAACCAGCGCGCCTCCTGCAGGCTGTTGCGCAGCTGGCTGGTATCGCCGCTGCGGCCGGCGTTTTTCAGGTGGTTTTCATAGACCGCGTTGATGCGCAGCTTCGGCGCGGCTTCCGGGTTCAGGCTGACCCGCCATTCGCCATTGATCTTGCGTACGAAGATATCGGGAATGACATATTCGGCCTGCTTGCTGGAAATGCTGGCGCCGGGTCTGGGGTTGAGCGCCTGGATAAAGCTGACCAGTTTCTGCAGCTGTTCCTCGTTGACGCGCAGTTTTTTCTGCAGACGGGCATAGTCATGCGCGCCAAGCAGGTCAAGATGGTGCTCGATGATGGTGCGAATGTTATCCAGGCCCGGGGTCTGGTCGTCGAACTGTTCAAGCTGCAGCAGCAGGCATTCCTTCAGGTCGCGCGCGGCAATGCCCACCGGGTCGAAGCGCTGGATACGATGCAGCACGGCCTCGACTTCGTCGAGCTCGATGTCCAGCTCGTCTTTCAGGCTTTCATGCAGTTCTTCAACGCTTTCGGTCAGGTAGCCGTCGTCATTGATGGCATCGATTATGGCGATGGCGATCAGACGGTCATTATCGGTAAACTGGGAATTCTGTAACTGCCATATCAGGTGTTCGCTCAGGGAGTCGCCTTCTATGCTCCGGTTTTCCAGGAAATCATTGCCCGAGTCGCTGCTTTGCTGGTTGCTGGTCGGTGCCGTCGCGGTGGTGATGTCGTAGGTATCCTCCCAGCTGGCGTCTACCGCGAGTTCATCGGGCAGTTCCTGCTGGTTTTCCATATCGATATGCGGGTCTTCGGCATCGGCGCTGATTTCAGCGGTCTCGACACTGTCTGTTTGTGACTCCGCGCTCAGGCTTTCGCTGTCATCCGTGCCGGCTTCATAGTTTTCCTCTTCCTGCTCCAGCATGGGGTTTTCTTCCAGCGCCTGCTGGACTTCTGTTTGCAGTTCGAGTGTGGACAGCTGTAACAGGCGTATGGCCTGTTGCAGCTGTGGCGTCATGGTGAGGTGTTGACCGAGTTTTAGCTGAAGTGTTGGCTTCATGGTATATCAGAGACAGCCCGTGTGCAGACGGGTTACGGGCGGTAGTTATACCGCTGTCCGGGCGAGCTGTCAGTTACTTCTCCTGTTACGTCAGATAATTATAGCTGTTAACCCTATTTATAGACGAAAATCCCGGCCAAGATAGACTTCACGTACTTCTTCGTTGGAAAGTATATCTTCCGGCTCTCCCTTGGCAATGATTTTACCACCACTTAATATGTAGGCTCTATCACATATTCCCAGTGTTTCACGTACATTATGGTCGGTAATCAGTACGCCAATATTGCGCTTGATCAAATGTTTGACGATTTTCTGGATTTCGATCACCGAGATGGGATCAACGCCGGCAAAAGGCTCGTCGAGCAGGATAAATACCGGTTCCGAGGCCAGGGCACGGGCGATTTCCACGCGCCGGCGCTCGCCGCCGGACAGGCTCATACCGATATTATGGCGTATATGGTCAATCTGAAGATCGTCGATCAGTGAATCCAGTTTTTCGCGGCGCTGCTGCCGGTCGAGATCGGCACGGGTTTCCAGCACGGCCAGTATATTGTCTTCCACGCTGAGCTTGCGGAATACCGAAGCCTCCTGTGGCAGGTAGCCGATTCCCCGGCGGGCGCGGGCATGCATGGGCATGCGGGTAATGTCCAGCTCGTCCAGCATAATACTGCCGCTGTCGCTCTTGACCAGACCCACCACCATGTAGAAACTGGTGGTCTTGCCGGCGCCATTGGGGCCGAGCAGGCCGACGACTTCACCGCTGTTGACCTCGAAGGAGACATCGTCAACCACAGTGCGCGATTTATAGCGTTTGACCAGGTTGTTTGCACGCAGTATGGCCATATCAGGGCCCGGCCTTCTGCCCGGCGGGCTGTTTTCTTGGCGTAAGGATAATCTTTACCCGCTGTTTTTCATCGTCAGCCTCATCTTCACCGAAGCCGCCGTCTGTGCTGTCGCTTTTACTGCCGGCGATAACCAGCTTCTTCTCGGTATCGTAAATAATTTTTTCGCTGCTTACTTCGTGGTCGGGCTGTTTCAGCCGGGCATTGATGGTCATGACCAGCTTGTGTTCGCTGGCGGTATAGACCATGTGTTCACTGGTGGCCTGGATGTTATCACCGGTTCTGGTGACATGGTTGTAGTGTGCCGGCCTGCCGGTAACGGTAATGCGCTCAACGGCGTCCTTGCCCTGCTCGATACTGACACGGTCGCCGGTAAGCAGCAGGTCGCCCTGCCGGATGCGCACATTGCCGGTGTAGACGCTGTTACCGGTAACCGTGTTCAACTGCATATGGTCGGCCTGGATATGAATTTTCTCCAGGGCTTCATCAGCGGCATTTCCGGCGGCATTCCCGACGGCATTCTCAGCGGCCTGCAGCAAGGGGCCGATGCCCGGCAGCAGGGCCAGTACAAGGATTAACGCAACCAGAGTCGGGCGGGTAAGCGGTTTTTTATTCATAAGGCAGATAATAACCCCTGACCCGGGATTTGAGCTGCAGTTCATTGCTGAGATTGTTATATATCATGCCGCGCGCCTGCAGGTAGGAGCCGCCACGCTCGATATCGACCATCTCGTCGGTCTGCGCCAGCTGTTTTTTCGTATGGATCAGCAGTTTTTGCGTGCGCATAATCATGGCGGGATCGGCCGCCTGTTGTTGCATGACCACATTGTCATTCAGCACAATGGTGTTTTTAGCATTATTCAGCAGGGCCGAGTCGGCGCTGATTTTCCACTGCCTTCCTTCCTGCAACAGGTAGAATTCCGGCCGGCGGATTTCGGTTTCCTCGGCATCGTTATAGCGCTGCAGGTGCT
>DRLE01000074.1 GCA_011051475.1 Gammaproteobacteria bacterium | reverse complement strand
GTTTTTCTCACCCCGCTGCTGACCCTGTGGCTGGCCGGCACCAACGTCGATGTACCCGCAGGAAAGATGCTGCTGAGCATTCTGTATATGGTTATTCTGCCGGTCAGCGCCGGCCTGCTGCTGAATACCCTGCTGCCTTCGACCATCAGGCGCCTGCAGCCTTGCCTGCCGCTGATCGCGGTGGCGGCGATTGTGCTGATTATTGCCATTATTACCGCGCTCAATGCCGACGCCCTGGCTACGCTGGGCGCCGCCGTCCTGCTGGCCGTGTTTCTGCACAACCTAACCGGCCTGTTTGCCGGCTATACCATGGCGCGCCTGCTCGGCTATCCGGTCGCTGAACGGCGCACCCTGGCTATCGAGGTCGGCATGCAGAATTCAGGGCTGGCGGTCGCGCTGGCGATGAAACATTTTTCTGCGTCCGCCGCCCTGCCCGGCGCAATCTTCAGCATCTGGCACAATCTGAGTGGCTCGGTTCTGGCTTATTTCTGGGCCAAACGCGCCAAAAAAGCTTGATCCAGTCTAATTTCGCCTGATTTTTGTAAAATCCGGCGTTTTTTGCTTGACTCAGATAGTCGTATTCACTAAGTTAGTAAACGTTTACTTATTAAACAACTTCTACAATAACCTTTAAGCGAGGAAACACTCATGAGCGATTTCGATTCAGAATTAGATGCTAGCGGCCTGAACTGCCCACTGCCTATCCTGCGCGCCAAGAAAGCCATTGCTGCCATGGACGCCGGTCAGACCCTGAAAATCATTGCGACCGATCCGGGCTCTGTAAAAGACTTCGAAGCTTTCTGCAAGCAGACAGGCAACAACCTGAAATCAAGCGGCGAAGAAGACGGCAAGTTCATTTTCTTCATTGAAAAGGCTGCTTAAGTCAGGACCTCGACATTAAGGACAATATAAGTTGAGTCATCGACTTTCAGGCCCTGAACGTAGAGAATCCATTCTTTCTGCGGCTCAGGGCCTTTTTGCCAGTAAAGGATTTCATGGCGTTTCGGTCGATGAAATTGCACGCGCGGCCCATGTCAGCCCGGCGATTATCTATCGCCATTTCGACTCCAAGCAGGCGCTGTATGACGCCGTGCTGGATAAATTCTCCGGCCAGCGCCAGAGCTATGTCGACACCATTGTCAACCACGGCACCCGCTTCGAGGATGCCCTGGCCGGCATGACCCAGGTGTATATTTCCAATATCGCCGCCAATCCCGATATCCTTCGTATCGAGCTGCACAGCCTGCTCGAAGGCAACCCGGCCACCCATGCCTTTTTCCAGAACCGCTGGAAAAGCTTTACCGACTATATCGAATTCGGCCTGAACGAATACCTGCCCTACGACCTGCCCGACCGGGAGAAAATCATTCTCAGCGCCGGCCTGATGTTCCAGGGCATGGTGCGCGAGGCCCTGATACAGAAATGCCTGCAACCCCACGACCGCCTGGTCGACCTCAGCCTGTACGAGCTCAGCCACGAACTCGTCACCCTGTTCCTGCGCTCCATCGGCATCAATAAAACCCAGCTTTCACGCAAGGCGACGATTTCCGGTTAAAAGCTTTTTGTTTTGAAAAACAAAAGTCTATTTATCCACAGATGAACGCAAATAAACGCAAATATAATTGGCTATGACTGTGATTGATGGCACAAAAGTGCTGGGCATCAGCGTTGCGCACGCATAGTAGTTCTTTTCTTCACATATAGAGTCCATGAACAAACACGCACTTTGCGTTTATTTGCGTTCATCTGTGGACAAAAAATGTTTTTATATTTATATCTTCTGCACTCTTCGTGGACCAAAGCTTTTAATGACAAGCACAGAAATTTCCGCTAAATTCACCCCATCATTAACCACACCCAGACAAACAAGATGACATTCAAGAAACTGTTACTAGGCATCGCCGCACTGGCGCTGAGTTTGCAGATGCAACTGGCTTTTGCCGGCAACCCGAAAGTTAAAATGGAAACCAGCAAGGGCACTATCATCATTGAGCTGTACCCCGACAAGGCACCGAAGACCGTGGCCAACTTCCTGCAATATGTAAAGGATGGCGCCTATGACGGCACGATTTTTCACCGCGTTATCAAGGACTTTATGAACCAGGGCGGCGGTTTCACCACGGACTACAAAAAAGTCGAAACCCGCGCCCCGATTCAGAACGAGGCCGACAACGGTCTGAAGAACCTGAAATACACCGTCGCCATGGCGCGCACCAGCGACCCGCATTCGGCCACCAACCAGTTTTTTATCAATACCGCCAACAATGACTTTCTGGACTTCACCGGAAAGACCACTCGTGGCTGGGGCTACACCGTGTTCGGCAAGGTCATCGAAGGTCAGAACATCGTTGGCGCTATCTCCCGCGTGCCGACCGGCCCGGGCGGCCCCTTTATGAAAGACGTACCTCGCATGCCAATCGTCATCAGAAAAATGACGGTTATCGAGGAGTAGGTTAAAGACTGTAACCGTGCTCTTTTCCCGGTAGCCGGATCATAGACCTGATCCGGCTTTTTATACTGACGGCAATATCCGTCAATCTCCGCTCAGTAACGCCGGCAGAAAATACTCACTCACCAGCAATGGCCGCCCGGCCACCCGGAACACCGAGCGCCGCCCCCAGATATCCTGCTCGCAGTCGCCATGCAGGCAGGCCGCATGCTCTTTCGGCAGACGTGCGACCTGCACCTCTTCACGGCGCATGGTCCTGTCGGCAAACAGCATGGCGCCCAGCGGGCGGTTGCCCATATTGGCATAACGCCGTTGCGCACCCTTTACCGTGGTTGCCGGAATCACCGTACGGGCATAAACCAGCGGCTGATCTTTTCTGCACAGCAGCACCTCACGCACCAGGGCCGCATGCACATGCCGGACCGACATGGCATCTGCCTCTTCCGCGCTCATACTCTGCCAGCTTTGTGACAGCACGCGCACATTAAAGTCATCACCGCACAGATCCACCAGCTTCGCCGTCAGCGACGACACCTCGAACAGCCAGGGCAGAAGCTCGGCCGGAATATCCCGGTTAAACAGTTGATGACGCCGGTACCAGCGCTGCGCAGCTTTCACGATATTTAAGGATAAAAGAAAAAATAAGGACTATTCTAACGGCAAATCAGAACGGAAACAGAAAAGAATAAACTATTCACGCTTCACTATTCGTTATTCACTGTCCAGGCAGAGCCGGGACCAATCCATTTCCGCAACACCGCCTCCAGCTTGTCACGCTTGACCGGCTTGCCGATATAATCATCCATGCCCACTTCCAGGCAACGCTCGCGGTCACCGGACATGACATTGGCAGTCATGGCAACTACCGGAAGCGGCTTATCGCCAATAGCCATTACTGCCCGCTGCCGTATTTCGCGGGTTGCCTCAAAACCATCCATTTCCGGCATCTGGCAATCCATTAACACCAGATCGAACGCCTGCTGTTTGAGTTTTTCCAGCGCCTCGATGCCGTTATTGGCCAGCTCGGGTTTGAGGCCGAATTTTTCCAGCATTTTCGAGGCCACCATCTGGTTAATGGGGTTATCTTCCACCAGAAGAATTTTTGCATCCAGCGTCAGTTCGCTTTCATCACCGCTTTTCTCGTCTGCTTTATCTGCCTGCTGCTCGGCAATGGCAAAGTCTGCACTGAACCAGAATGTCGAGCCCCTGCCTTCCTCACTGTCCACCCCGAGGTTGCCATGCATCATATTGACAAGCTGACTGACAATGGCCAGGCCAAGGCCGGTACCGCCATACTTGCGCGTGGTTGAACCGTCGGCCTGGGTAAACGCCTTGAACAGGTTCTGCTGGGCCTCCTGCGGAATACCGATACCGGTGTCGCTGACCGCAATTTTCAGCTTCACCATGCGATCGTCCGCAGACAGCACCTGCACGGAAATTCTGACCTCGCCCTTACGCGTAAACTTGAGCGCGTTGGACACCAGGTTGACGATCACCTGACGCATGCGCGTCGGATCGCCCATAATGTATGCCGGCAATTTTTCATCGATATCCTGGTGCAGGCTTACACCCTGCTGCTCGGCTTTCAGCGAATGCAGGGTAACGATATCGCTGATAATCTGGCGCAGGTTAAAAGCAATGTTCTCAAACTGCAGCTTGCCCGCCTCGATCTTCGACAGGTCGAGAATATCATTGAGAATGGCCAGCAGTGCCTCGGCCGACTTGTGTGCGGTTTTGACAAAATCTTTCTGCTCGGTGTTCAGCTCGGTATCTTCCAGCAGCTGCAGGGTGCCGATAACGCCGTTCATCGGCGTGCGGATCTCATGGCTCATATTGGCCAGAAACTCGCCCTTGGCCCGGCTCATTTTCTCCGCCCGGTCACGCGCCTTTTTCAGCTCGGCCTCGATCAGCTTGCTGTGCTCGATTTCGCCCTTGAGGCTTGCATTCAGCTGCTCCAGATTTTTGCCGGCCTCGGTCAGGTCGCTGATCAACGCCTCGTTTTTATAGGACAGCTCCAGCTCGGCAATGGAGGCCTTGTACATGCGGTGCACGGCCATAATCATCACACCAAGGAAGAAACCGGTCATGGCTGACAGCGCATAATAGACCTCGCCGCCGACATAGAACAGGCGCAGCATCAGCGGCAGCAGTACCGTGCCGACATAGCCGTAGTAGACCCAGGCGACCGGCGAGTAGGATACCCCGCTGGCGGAAACGCCAACCAGAATAAACGCGAGTACAATCTGGTGCAGCTCGTTATAGGGAAACATGAGAATGGAGGTAACACCCCAGCCTGCGCCGGTGAGAAACACCGAAACCAGGTACCAGCGCCGGACGATATATTTATCTACCGGCAGGCGGCTGTCATCGGAGTAGAGCTTGAGGTAATGCACCGCCAGGCGATAGAGAAACAACAGGACCATAACGCCCAGCCAGACGCTGAGCACTTCATGCGGCAGGTCTTTCCAGATCAGGCCGACCCAGATAATGGCCATGGCAATGCCGGCAATATTGGCAAAGCCCGAACCGGTAATAAGGCGGACAATCTGGGTCTGCAGAACGCGCGCGTCCTGGCCATCACCGACACCGGCATGAATGCCTTGTTCTGAAATTACTGGGTTATGGCCGGATACTGTCATCGCTCACGGATACTGCTACATGCTCTCTTGCAGGATGTTCGTAGATATGAGTCTAGCAGATATTGAGACGCAGCCTGTGTTTGCCACTGATATTGCCGCCCAACACTTAATCAACAGGCTCTGTTACACCAAAAAGCGCCCATCAAGGCGCGAGGGCAGAGCCTGTTGATTTAGTGTTAACAAGCCCTAAACGGATAC
This sequence comes from Gammaproteobacteria bacterium, assembly GCA_011051475.1. Taxonomy (GTDB): domain Bacteria; phylum Pseudomonadota; class Gammaproteobacteria; order SZUA-229; family SZUA-229. The sequence goes on along the minus strand of DRLE01000074.1, from coordinate 5,404 downwards.
CGCCTCGATAACCCGGTGCTCCACCCGGTTTCTGCCGGCATTCTTGGCCGCATACAGAAGCCTGTCGGCTTCTTCATAAAGACCGGAGCGGTCTGTGGCATCATCCCTGACACTGACCAGACCGATTGAGATCGTGACAACGCCAGTGCCATCGCTGTGGTCATGCACTATACCCAGATCATGCACTCGTGATCTTAAGGTATCGGCCAGCGTCATTGCGCCCAGCTCATCTCTTGAACGGAAAAGCAGGCAGAACTCCTCGCCGCCCACCCTGAAAGCATAATCATTCGGCCGCTTCAGTGTCTGGCTGATTACATTACCAACAAGCTTTAGCGCCCTGTCGCCTTCAGGATGGCCATAATAATCATTATAGAGCTTGAAATAATCGATATCGACAATCGCCACATTCAGTATATGATCGGCCTGCACGGGCTGTGCAAGCTGCTCGGGAAAGAGCGTTTCAAACTTGCGGCGGTTATACAGACCTGTCAGGGCATCGATATACGACAGGGATTCAAGCTCGCTGTTCTTTTTCTCCAGCTGGCTGTTGTTCTCGACCATGCTGGTAATATCCAGCATAACGCCGACCAGCCCGGCCACTTCACCCGACTCGCTCATAATGGTCGACTTGTAGAACTGGAATATCCTGTTATTGCCATCGGCGCATTTCACTTCGCCTCTATAGGCCTGGGTACCCGGGTTATCCAGCAATTCCTGGTCCTTTTCCGCATAAATCTTTGCCAGCCCGACAGGTATCTGTTCAGGCAGGTCAAACAGTGATTTATTGACCACCTGCTCCCTGTCGATACCCAGTATCTGCCTGGCAAAGGCGTCATTACAGTGACGGTAGATTCCCTTGCCGTCCTTATAGAATATGGGACTGGGAATCGTGTCCAGAAGAATCCTTAAAAACTGGCGGTCTTCAAAATCATGGCAACTATGAGAGGGAAGCCCCTCGATCCTTTCTTCCTGCTCTCTGATCTTTTCTTCAAGTTCTGAATAGGATGGTTTTTTGATGGTCATTTTTATTATTGTTTATTTTCATACAAAGTCTATATCAGTTGCGTCTTTTTGTCGTGCATCTTGTTCCCGGAAAACGCAGTCACACATTTACAAAACGGTCAGCCTTGCCCAGCCAGCGCCGTACCAGCGGCCTGACCGTTTCAGGATGCTGCTCAAGGATAAACTGCGCGGCCTGTTTTACCGCCTCGAACCAGTGCTCATCACGCACAATATCCGCTATACGCATCTGCATCAGGCCGGTCTGTTTCGTGCCCAGCACTTCACCGGGGCCGCGCAGCTCCAGGTCTTTTTGCGCGATACGGAAGCCGTCGCCGGTTTCACGCAGTATCGCCAGACGCTGTTTGCCGTTTTCCGACAGCGGTGGCTGGTACATGAGTACGCAGGCGCTTTGCCTGCCACCACGCCCCACCCTGCCGCGCAACTGGTGCAGTTGCGCCAGGCCCAGGCGCTCCGCATTCTCGATCACCATCAGCGAGGCATTGGGTACATCGACACCGACCTCGATCACCGTGGTCGCCACCAGCAAATCAATCTCGCGGTTTTTAAAACGTTCAACCACCGCCTGCTTTTCCTCCTGCTTCATACGACCATGCACCAGCGCTACACGCAGGTTTTTCAGCTCACGGTCCAGCTTCTCAGCCGTGTCTTCGGCAGCCTGGCATTGCAGAAACTCGGACTCCTCCACCAGGGTGCAGACCCAGTAGGCCTGCTCGCCTTTTTCGCAGGCATTCTTTATACGTGTAATCACTTCCTCGCGGCGACTGCCGGAAACCACCACCGTGGTCACCGGCTTGCGCCCGGCGGGCAGCTCATCGATAACCGAGTAGTCGAGATCGGCATAGGCGGTCATGGCCAGACTGCGGGGAATGGGAGTAGCGGTCATAATCAGCTGGTGCGGCACGGTGTTGCCATTGCGGCCTTTCTCACGCAGCGCCAGACGCTGATGCACGCCAAAGCGGTGCTGCTCGTCCACCACCAGCAGGGCCAGATCACTGAAAACCACCTCGTCCTGAAACAGGGCATGTGTGCCGATAATTACCGGTACCTCTCCCTGCGCAATCATCGCCAGTTTCTGCTGGCGCTGCTTTCCCTTGTCACGGCCGGTCAGCAACAGGCAGTTCTCGCAACCGAACCAGCGACTGAAATTGAGCAGGTGCTGCTCGGCCAGGATCTCGGTGGGCGCCATAATGGCCACCTGCCGGCCATTGGCTGTAGCCGCCAGCGCCGCCGCCGCGGCCACCGCGGTTTTACCGGAGCCGACATCACCCTGCACCAGCCTTAACATGGGCTGCTCGCGGCCCAGATCGGCAAAGATCTCGGCAATCACCCTTTCCTGCGCCTGTGTCAGTTTGAAGCCGAGCATTTTTTCGAAACCCGGAATAAAGTTTTTTGCCACCAGCAGCGCTACGGCCCGTTGCCGGCGTATCTTCTGCCGGCTCAGCTGCAGGCTGAGCTGATGCGCCAGCAGTTCTTCAAAAATCAGGCGCTGCTGGGCGCGGCTGTTGGCGGTTTCGAGCTGCTCGGGGCGCGTGTTACCGGCCGGCCGATGTACGCTGCTCAGGGCGCTGGCAAGAACGGGAAAATCATATTCTTCCATGACAGCAGGCGGCAGCCAGTCGGGCAGGCTGTCCTGCTGCATTTTCTGCAAGACCTGGTCCGACAGTTTTTTCAGCAGGCTCTGGTGCACACCGTCGGTTTTCGGGTACACCGGCGTCAGGCTCTGCTCGACTTCCATATCGGCCCTGACCACCTTGTACTCGGGATGCACCATCTCCAGCCGGTTGAGGCCAAAGCGGGTTTCACCGAAGCAACGCAGGCGGTTACCCCGGCTCAGGTGTTGCTGCTGTGTTTTATTGAAATGAAAAAAACGCAGGGTAATGGCGCCGGTATTGTCCGACAGATGACAGAGCAGACTGCGCCGGCCCTTGCCGGTGTACTTCATCTCGCTGTGCTCAATTACCCCTTCGACCAGCACCTGCTGGCCGGCACGCAACGAGCCCAGCGGAACAACACGGGTCCGGTCCTCGTAGCGCAGCGGCAGATGAAACAGGATATCCTGCAGGGTGTAGATTTCCAGTTTTTCAAGTTTTTCCGCCACCGCGGGACCAACGCCTTTGAGCGTGGTGACGCTCTGGTATTCAAAACTTTCCGTTTCTGACTTGTCCATGTGTTCTGCTAACGGCGATCTGTTATGGCTCTGCACGCGGAATCGCCCGCACCTGCCTGACTATAGCGACAGGATAGCGTCCATTTCCACGCCGGCATCCTTCGGCAGGGCGGCAACGCCAATGGCGGCGCGCGCCGGGTAGGGTTGCTGGAAATATTCGGCCATAACTTCGTTTACCACCGGGAAGTTACCCAGGTCGGTGAGGAAGATATTGAGCTTGACCACATCGCACAGGTCACCACCGGCAGCCTGCGCCACTGCACGCAAATTCTGGAATACACGGTCAATCTGGGCACGGATATCACCCTCGATCATTTCCATGGTTTCAGGAACCAGCGGAATCTGCCCGGAAAGATAAACCGTGTTATCGCCCTTGACCGCCTGTGAATAGGTACCGATAGCCTGCGGGGCCTTGTCGGTGGAAATAATTTCTTTGCTCATTTTTATTCTCGTATTGGAAATACAGAAACTGATTTTATCCGCAAATGAACGCAAATAAACGCTAATAAAAACTTTTATTTTCTACAGATGACGCAGATAAACACAGATATAAAAGTTCTCACAATGAATAGAGATTCTAACTACATAGTACGGTTAAGTTCCCTACATATTTAAAGCGAAAATCTACGCTACCTGTGTTTATCTGCGCCATCTGTGGATAAAAAAGAATTTGCGTTTATTTGCGTTCATTTGCGGATAAAAAAGTTTTTAAATTCGCGCAATACGCATAACACCGGGTATGCGTCGCAGGCGGCGCATAATGGTGGCGAGGTGATCGCGGCCGGTGACTTTTATCAGATACAGCAGGTTGATGGAAAAACCGTCGCGATCTTCCATGTAAACGTTTTCGATATCGGCCTTGCAGTCGGAAATGACCGTGGCGGTGCGCGCGAGCAGGCCGGGCTTGTTTTCCACTTCCAGCTTGATCTCGCAGGTAAATTCGCCACTGGCGTCTTCGGCCCATTGCACATCGATATAGTTGTCGGCACGCTTTCTTGCCGCCTCCAGGTTTTTACAGTCTTCACGATGTATGACAATACCGCGCCCCTTGCTCAGCTTGGCAACGATCTGGTCGCCGGGAATCGGATAACAGCAGCGACCGTAGGAAACCACCATACCCTCGGTGCCACTGATGGCCAGCGCCGACTGCGACTTCATCTCACGGGTCTCTTCCGAATCACCGTCGGATATACGCTCGGGCACCAGGCGGCGCACGACCAGGCTGGGCGGGCGATTGCCCATGCCGACATCTTCCAGCAACTCGCCAATATTGCTGAAACCGTATTCCTGCAGCAGGGCGTCGATATCCTCCTGCCTGACATCATCCAGACGCATGCCCAGCGGTTTCAGGCAGCGTTCCAGCAGACGCCGGCCCTGCGACATGGCCTCATCGACCTGCATGTTCTTAAGGAAGTTGCGGATATTGCTGCGCGCCTTGGCGGTAACCACATAGTTGAGCCAGGCGGCATTGGGGCGTGAGTCCGGCGAAGTAACGATTTCCACGGTCTGGCCGCTGTATAGCGGCGTATTCAACGGCGCGAAGCTGTGATCGAGCTTGGCGGCAACGCAGTGATTGCCGATATCGGTGTGCACGGCATAGGCAAAGTCAACCGGCGTGGCATTGCGCGGCAGCTTGATAATATCGCCCTCGGGCGTGTAGACATAGACCTCGTCGTGGAACAGGTCGACCTTGACGTTTTCCAGAAACTCCAGCGAGTCACCGGCGTTCTGCTGCATTTCCAGGATACCGGTGAGCCAGTCGCGGGCGCGGGCGTGGGCGGCGATCTCGCCGGTTTCATCCGGCGCCTTGTACAGCCAGTGCGCGGCGATACCGCTTTCGGCAAACTTGTCCATTTCCTGGGTGCGTATCTGCACCTCCATGGGAATGCCGTGCGGCCCGTAAAGCGCGGTGTGCAACGACTGATAACCATTGCTCTTGGGGATGGCGATATAGTCCTTGAAGCGCCCGGGAATGGGTTTGAACAGGTTGTGTACGATGCCGAGCACACGATAGCAGTCATCCACCGAATCGACCAGTACGCGCAATGCGTAAACGTCAAGGATCTTGCGAAACGGCAGGTGCTTGTCCTTCATCTTGCGATACACACTGTACAGGTGCTTTTTGCGCGACACGATCTGCGCCTCGATTTCCATTTCCACCAGACGCGAAGACAGCGCCTGATTGATCTTGTCGATAAGCTCCTTGCGATGACC
>DRLE01000073.1 GCA_011051475.1 Gammaproteobacteria bacterium | reverse complement strand
GGTCTGCTGCACCAGCAGAGCGTCGACCGTGGTCAGACCGGTGGGATGCAGGTCATTGATAAAACCGTTGCCCAGGGTACCGAGCACGCCGCAGTGTACATCATGGGCATCCAGGCACTGCGCCAGATAGTGCGCGATCGATGTCTTGCCGTCGGTGCCGGTTACGCCGATCACATCCAGCGACAGCGAAGGCTGCTCGTAAAAACGCGAGGCAATCGGGCCGACCTTCTGCTTGAGGTTTTCACAATGCAGGCACAGCACCTTGCTGGAAATAGCGTTAAGGATTTCATCGCGGTTTTCCAGATCGCCATCCCAGAGCACCACGCTGACGCCCTTGTTCACCGCGTCTTCGGCATAGAGCAGGCCGTGGGTATTAAAGCCCTGGTGAGCGATGAACAGATTACCGCTGCGCGCCTTGCGATTGTCCTGCACCAGTGCGTTGATCATGACGCCTTCACACTCCTTGATCAGCGCATCATCGATAAAACCTTCCAGCAGAAAGTCCAGCGGCACTTCTTTCGCTTGCATCAGGCCTTTCCTCCACGGTCGGTATTCGCTGCATTCATTAACTGGTCTTTGGAAATCCGGTCCGGGGCGATATCCAGCAGACGCATGGCGCCGGCCATGACCCGACTGAATACCGGGGCGGCAACCAGGCCGCCGAAATGCTCGCCGTTGCGCGGCTCGTCGATCATCACCACCATCACCAGTTCGGGCTTGTCGGCAGGAATCATGCCGGCAAATATCGACAGATAGCGGTCTTCGGCATAGCCGCCGGCAATAAACTTGTGTACCGTGCCGGTCTTGCCGGCCACGCTGTAATTGGCCACCGCGGCACGCTTGCCGGTACCCCTGTCGGAAATCACCCGCTGCATCATCTTGCGCACATCACGCGCGGTTTTCACCGACATCACGCGCTGCCCCGGCACCTCGCCGGTATGTTCTTCATCATGCAGAAAGCTGACCGGGCGCAGCACACCGTCGGCGGCAATCGCCGAATAGGCGTGCGCCAGCTGCAGCGGTGTCACGGATATACCGTAACCGAATGCCAGCGAGGCGCGCTCGAAATCATTGTTCAGCGCGTTCAGGGAAAGCTGACCGCTGACCTCACCGGGAAATCCGCTACCGGTGCTCTGGCCCAGGCCCAGCTTCTGATACATGGACCACTGTTTGTCGGCATCCATGGCCAGGGCGATCTTGCTGATACCGACATTGCTGGATTTTTCCAGCACACCGCCGACATCCAGATCGCCATAGTTGCGCTCGTCTCGAATGGTATTGCCTTTCACCCGCATATAACCCGGCGCGGTCTCGACCTTGTAATAGGGCTTCCAGCGACCGCTTTCCAGTGCGGCAGCCACGGTCAGCGGCTTCATGGTGGAGCCCGGCTCGAACACGTCGGTCACCGCGCGATTGCGCGTGGCCTGCGGCTGCAGCTGTTTTCTGTCGTTGACATTGAAGGACGGCTGATTGGCCATGGCCAGCACCTCACCAGTCTTCACATCCAGCACCACGGCGCTGCCAGCCACCGCATTGTGTCTGAGCACGGCCGCTTTCAGGGTACGGTAGGTGAGATACTGCAGACGCTTGTCCAGGCTCAGACGCAGGGTCTTTCCCTGCACCGCCGGACGAATACGCTCGACATCATCAAAGGCGCGGCCGAGGCGGTCACGAATAACCCGCTTCCTGCCCGGCTGCCCCTTGAGCCATTTATCATAGGCCAGCTCGATACCTTCCTGGCCGTTGTCATCGATATCGGAAAAACCGACCACGTGCGCAGCAACCTCACCGCTGGGATAATAGCGACGGTATTCATTGAGCAGGGCCACACCCGGCACCTTCAGCGCCATGACCTTCTCGGCCAGCTCCGGCGAAGCATGGCGTTTCAGGTAAAGGAATTCACGTGAAGCATTGCGGCGGATTTTTTCTTTCAGGCTGATACGATCCAGCGACAGGATGTGCGCCACCTCGTCCAGCGCAGCAAGATTATCGATCACTTCCTGCGGATTGACCCAGATACTGTTGACCGGCGCGCTCACCGCAAAAGGCTCACCGTTACGGTCAACAATGTCGCCGCGATGCGCGGAAATGGTAATGGTGCGCAGCTGACGGGCATCGCCCTGCTTCTGGTAAAACTCGCTGCGCAGAACCTGCATATCCAGGGTTTTGGCCAGCAGGGTGCCGGCCATCAGCATAAACACCAGCATCACCAGCAAACGGCGCCAGGGCGTCAGCGGCTGCGTTGCATTCGGCTTGTGTTTATAGCTTCTCACTGTTCTACAAAGACCACTTCATCGGGTGCGGGCATAACCATGGACAACTGTTTTCGGGCGATGCGCTCGATACGGCCATGGCCGGACCAGGCGCTCTGCTCGAGCTGCAACTGACTCCATTCCGTGTTCAGCGCATCCACCTCGTGCTTCAGCTGCTGCAGCTCGACAAACAGCTTGCGACTCTGGTGCTTGCTGTAAACCAGCAGAATGGCCGAGGCCAGCACCAGACTGAACAGCACCGTCAGTACGATCAGGATTCGTTGCCGCTCGTTCATATCACTCGCTCCAGCACGCGCAGTCGCGCGCTTCTTGCCCTCGGATTGGCCTCCAGCTCTTCGCTGCCTGCCGTTATCGCCTTGCCAACGCGGCGATACGGCACTTCGATGTCCGCTTCCATGACCGGCAGACCTGCCGGCAGCTTCGGCCGGCTCGACATATCCCGCATAAAACGCTTGACGATGCGGTCTTCCAGCGAATGAAAGCTGATCACCGACAGCCGTCCACCCTTCGTCAGGATGCCGGCAGCCGCCTTCAAACCCTGCTCCACGGCCTCAAGCTCCCGGTTGATATAGATCCGGATCGCCTGAAAGCTGCGCGTGGCAGGGTGTTTGAATTTTTCTTTTACCGGAATTGCCTGGGAAACGATTTCTGCCAGTTCGCCGGTGGTCGTGATTTCACGTTCCTGGCGGGCTTCGACTATCGCGGTGGCAATTCGTCGGGCGAATTTTTCTTCGCCGTATTTTTTGAGCACATTTATTAAATCTTCCAGCCTGACTCTGGCGAGCCAGTCTGCGGCGGTCTCTCCCTGCGTCGTATCCATACGCATATCCAGTGGCCCGGAGCGCAGAAAGCTGAAGCCGCGTGAGGCGTCATCGAGCTGCGGCGATGAAACCCCGAGGTCCATCAGCACGCCGTTTACCTTTCCGCTCAAGCCATACGTTTCAATCACGTCCGCCACCTGATTGAAGTTACAATGTTCTATCGTCAAACGCGGCTCGTCCGCAAATGCCTGGCGGGCATGTGCGACGGCCTCGACATCCTGATCCAGCGCAATCAGCCTTCCCTGCGCGTTCAACTGCTGCAATATCGCGCGGCTATGGCCACCGCGACCGAAGGTGGCGTCCACATAGACGCCATCGGCCCTGATATTCAGCGAAGCCAGCACTTCATCGAGAAGTACCGGCCGGTGTTCAAACTCGCCCATAATCCGTTAAAGCGAAATTTCGGCTAATGTATCGGGCAGCTCGCCGCCTTCGGCGTGCATGTCCGCCAGCCACTGTTCCTGGTTTTCATTCCAGGCCGCCTCATCCCAGATCTCAAGCTTTTTGCCCTGACCGATAAGCACCGCCTTTTTACCCAGACCGGCGTAATCACGCAGACTGGCCGGCAGCAGGATACGGCCCTGGCCATCCATTTCCAGCTCGGTGGCATAACCCATATATAAACGTTGCAAAACGCGGCTCTGTTTGTTTAAGTTGGGCAGATTGATTAACTTGTCTTCAATAATTTCCCATTCCGGGAGGGGGTAGACCAGCAGGCACTTATCGTGATCAACCGTTACCACCAGGTTGCCGCCACAGGCTTCCTGCAGGCGCTCGCGGTAGCGCGCCGGAATGGCCATGCGACCCTTGGCGTCGATCGAGATATTATTGAGACCACGAAAATGCATTTGTTATTATTTTTTACCGGTAACCAGCACAAATCAGGGCAAGCGGTGATTCACAACGGGACTATTCACCACATTTCCCCACTTTCCCCCACATATTGACACTATAGGTAGTCCACCCCCCTGCGTCAAGCCCTTTTGCGCGGAAAAACCACAAAAAAAACGTTATTTGACAGCAACTTAGCTGGAATTAGAGAAAATCAGAAAAAGCTGATAAAGATATTGATTTGCAAATCATCAGCTTGATTTCACAAGCTAATAATTTACTTTAAGTTTGAAAAGTTCTGATGGCCGAAATAACGAGAAAGAGGCCGATTCAGGTAAAAATGCTCGATTTTTAACCAGAATTCTCTCGGCGAGAACCCGGTCAAGTCGCTTTTATTTGCCGCAAAGAACGCAAAAGGCGCGAAAAATGAAAAAACTGTTTTGCGGTTTTTCTTTGCGTGTTTTGCGTTCTTTGCGGCAAAAAAAACAAACACAAAAAAGCCGGCAACGCTCTGCGTATGCCGGCCTGCCAACTTGTAACTTAAAACCTACAACTTGAAACTCAAAAAAAGGAGCCGGCCGATAAGCCGGGTTCTGTCGAGGGCAATCATTCATCTGGGTAACATGTCACCATGCACCTCAAGCGACCTACCCGGGAACAGCGCGGACCACGCATTATGTTCCCCTATTTGGTCTTGCTCCGAGCGGGGTTTCCCCTGCCACAACGGTTACCCGTTGCGCGGTGCGCTCTTACCGCACCATTTCACCCTTACCAGACCGGAGTCTGGCGGTATATTTTCTGTGGCACTTTCCGTAGGCTTTCACCTCCCAGGCGTTACCTGGCGCTCTGTCCTGCGGAGCCCGGACTTTCCTCCCCGGTTAAAAACCGGCGCGATTGCCTGGCCGACTCCAGTGGGCATTATACACTATTGTATAAGCTGAGCCGCAGAGGCACGGAGAGTTTATTTTGCCGCAAAGAACGCAAAACACGCAAAGAAAAACCGCAAAACAGTTTTTTCATTTTTCGCGCTTTTTGCGTTCTTTGCGGCCTAAAAAGAGTTTTTCTCAGCGGTTCAGCTTTTATTAAAACAAAAGATCATGCACCGTAACTTCCGGCACCGGCCGGCGACGCAGGCGACCGAAGAAGCGGTTAATCGCATGCCCGCGGGGCAGAAAGTTGAAACAGCAGCGCTGGCGGCAATCGAGTTTGGCACAGGCGCTTTTCAAAACCGGGTTATCGGCATCGACCTTGATGCCATGCTGGATAGCCTCGACCGCCCGCTTGCGATTATCACTGTGCAGCTCGGCGCAGGCCAGATTGAGAAAAACCTGGCCATCGGCAACCTCGCTGCCGGCCGCGTCACGGCACAGCAGTAAACCGTTCTCCTCACCATTAAGAACCTGGGCCAGACCGTAATAGGACTGCACCGTATGGTATTGCCGGTCACGCTCGTCAATACTGTCCAGAACCTTTTTAAAAGCCCGCTCCGCCGCCCGGTAATCCTGCGCTTTCAGCAGCTCTTTGGCATTCTGGTAAGACTGGGTATCCATCAATATCTCCGCATACGCTCAGGGCAAAAAAACCAGC
>DRLE01000072.1 GCA_011051475.1 Gammaproteobacteria bacterium | reverse complement strand
GTCAACGCCGTACACCTTGGTCAGGCCTTCCAGACGCGAACCTAAATTGACCGCATCACCGAGCACGGTGTAGTCGACGCGAAATTCCGAGCCCTTGTTACCGACATTCATCATGCCGGTATTGACGCCGATGCCGACATGGATCTGTGGCCACTGTTTTTCGGAGAATTCCCGGCGCAGTTCCTTCATACGCTCGACGATACCCATGGCGGCGGTCAGTGCGTGCAGTGCGTGCTGTTTGTCTTCGAGCGGCGCACCCCAGAAAGCCATGACCGCGTCGCCCATATACTTGTCGATGGTGCCGCGGTTTTCGTGGATGACCCGGGTAATCGGGGTCAGAAAGGCATTGATGTAGGCGGTCAGCTCTTTCGGTTCCAGGCTTTCGGATATGGTGGTAAAGCCGCGCACGTCCGAGAACAGCACGGTCATTTCACGCATTTCACCGTCAAGGTTGATATCATCCATTTTCTCGCTCATTTCCTCGACCAGCTCGGGCGGCACATACTGGCCGAACAGGTGCGCGAGCTTGCGCTTGCCGCGTGACTCGACGAAGAAACCGTAGATCATCTGGATGACGAACAGCAGCACGACCAGCAGCACCGGCGAGGCGACCGGCAGCACCATCTGTGCGGATGTCCAGATATAGAAATTACTGGCAAGCAGCAGCAGAACCAGGCCGGCGCTGACCAGGGTTGCATACAGTGCGGACAGGGCGGGCAGGAGAAAGGTGAGAAGCAGACCGATGAGCAGGATAAGAATAAATTCAAACCCCCGGGTATAGCCCGGACGGTGCATCATGCGGCCGTCAAGAATGCCCTGGATAATATTGGCATGCACCTCGACGCCGGGATAGGCCGCTTCCAGCGGCGTGGTGCGCAGGTCGAGCAGGCCGGGGGCGGAGGCGCCGAAGAGGACGATTTTATCCTGCAGTCGTTCCGGCGTTACACGTTTGTGCAGTACATCCGCGGCCGGAATGTAATCAAAACTTTTCTGTTTGCCGATATAGGGGACCAGCAGGCCGGATTCATGGTCGACGGGGATGGCGCGCTCACCGATGGTTACCCATTCCAGGAAAATTTCATTGCCTCTTTCATTGGCGCCGACGACCAGCTCGATATCGGGCGATCCGGTGGCGGCCCGGGTCAGCGCCAGGGCAAGTGATTCATACAGGTTGTTTTCAAAGGCCTGCAGCAGGGGGACGCGCCGGAAGACACCGTCATCATCAAGTAGCGGGTTATCGAAAAAGCCGCCGCTGTAGGCGCTTTTCTGCAGCAGTTCGAGATTGGCGGTATAGCCCCGGGGGCGGTACAGGGCCAGACGGTTCAGGGTTTTGTCGTCAAGTTGTGTGATCGGTGGTGGCAGGCTGCCTTTTCGGGTGTCACTGTCGAGTACGAAACCCAGTACCGTCCTGCGGTTTTTCAGCGAGTCGGCAAACCGCTGGTCATGCTGCAGCTGTGGCAGTACGCGCCGGTACTCGGCGATAAAATGCGCATCCTCGCTGAGCGGACCGGCGGCCATGTTTTCCAGCAGGCGGGCGCCTTCATCGATATCGGCTTCGGCAAAAACGATATCGTAACCGATAGCCCGTATGCCGTAGTCATCAAAAAGCGTATCGTTGATTGCTGCCAGCACGCTGCGGTTCCAGGGCCATTGTCCGATTTCCTCCAGGCTTTTCTCGTCAATATCGACAATGACCACCTTTCTGTCGACGTGCTCGGGCAGGGTAAGCTTCAGGCGGGCATCATAGGACAGGTTTTCGAGCGTGCTCAGCAGGGGCAGCCTGATTACCTCGCCAACATGCAGCAGAAAAACCAGGGTAACAGCCAGGCTGATGGCGTAGCGAACAATACGTTGAATATCCAAGGTGGTTTCCTGCTGGTTGGCGGCTTTATGGTTTTTCTTCTTACTTCTGAAAATAGCAAAGAACAGGCACTTGTGCCATGAATCCGGCAATACTGTGAACAATGGCGTTTCGCGCGGTAAAGCGGATTGACCCGGTGTCGGGCGGGGACGGTTGCCGGCAGGTCTGCGGGATGCTTATTCGGGATGCTCAGAGGCTGTTTCGAAGTCCCGGACTCGTTGTATGGCCGCCAGCAGTCTGTCTATTTCCTGGTGCAGGTCAAAACTGATGTTTTTGTTTATCAGATTCTCGATATGGCTGCTGATTTCCTTCAGCTCAAGTGTGCCACAGCAGCGGCTGGCACCGTGCAGCTTGTGCACCTGTTCGTGCAGGGCGACCATGTCATTCTGTTTGACAGCCCTGAGGATGGCCTTGCGATGCTCGTTCAGCTCCCCGCGCAACAGCTCGAAAAGTTCGTAGGCAAGCGTCTCGTTATTGCCGGTAAACTCCCTGGCGCTGGCCAGTGAAAAGACCCGGGAGCTTGCATCGGCAACAATCTCGGTATAACCGTTATCGATAAAGTCGGGGGAGTCGGTCGGCTGTTTATAGACCCATTGACTGATGACTTTCTGCAGAATGGCGTCACTGACGGGTTTCAACAGGATGCCGTTCATGCCGGCCTGTATGACCCTTTCTTTTTCCTGTGGCATGACATTGGCTGTCAGCGCGATAATGACCGGTTGTTTGCCCGGTGTGATTTCCCGTATCTTTCGGGTTGTTTCATAGCCGTCCAGGCCAGGCATATGCAGGTCCATGAAAATAATATCGTAGACGCCGGTACGTGCGTAGTCGATGGCCTGGGTGCCGGAGTGCGCGGTAGTCACACCGGCACGGTGGTTCTGCAGGAAAATTTCCACCAGACGCAGGTTTACCTCATTGTCATCGACGATCATGATATTGATATCGGACCAGTCCTGTTGCTCAGGCAACAGTGGCAGGTTGTCAGCTGGCTCGCTGTCGCCAAGACTGCGGTTAATGGTATTGGTCAGCTTCTGGCGGATAATATCGATCTTTTCTGACGAGAAGACGGCGTTGTAGAAGGCGTGCTGTTGCAGATCCTTCAGCGTGCTCAGGTTGCGTGTACTGGCGATAAGAAAGGAGGGGATGCTGAAATCCTGTTGCTGGATAAAGTGAATCGTGTCACTGTCCTGGATGTTTTTGATGCCAAGAAAAACGACGGCAGCATCATGTTCTTTTTCGATGTCTGCAAGACTGTCCATGTCCTTGAGATTGTAGAGCGAAACCACATAGTGCCAGCTGTCCAGCAGGTTGCTATAGGTCTGGCGCGCGATGAAATGATCGCAGAAAAAGGCGATTTTCTTCTTCGTGGCGGGCGCTTCTTCCTGTTTCGAGGCAACAGGGGTAACCGGTATGGTAAACCAGAATGTCGAGCCTTCGCCCTTGGTGCTGTCAAAGCCGATCTCGCCGTTCATCAGCAGGGTCAGCTTGCGTGAGATAACCAGGCCCAGGCCGGTCCCGCCGAAACGCCGTGTAATGGTGGTGTCAGCCTGGGTAAATGCCTGAAACAGTTTCTTTTTGTCTTCACTGCTCATACCGATGCCGGTATCAGAAACCGTAAACTTGATACTGGTTTCGGCATTTTCAAGATCGCCCATGGATACCTGCAGATAGACATAACCGTCGCTGGTAAACTTGATGGCATTGCCGATCAGATTCATCAGGATCTGGTGCATGCGGAACGGATCGGCCTGTATGATCTCGGGTACATCCTGCTCGATGCGGTAAAACAGTTCGATATTCTTTTCCAGGGCGTTCTGGCTGAGCAGGATGATAATATCCTCGATAATGTCAACCAGACGGAACTCGCTCTTGGTGATCTCGGTTTTTCCGGATTCGATTTTTGACAGGTCGAGGATGTCGTTAATGATTTCCAGCAGGTGCCTGGCCGATTTGTGGATGGTTGCGGAATAGTCCTTCTGTTGTGAATTCAGTTCGGTGGACTGCAGCAGTTCGGCAAAGCCGATAATGCCACTCAGAGGTGTTCGGATTTCATGGCTCATATTGGCCAGGAATTCTGATTTTGCCTTGTTGGCATGAATGGCTTTTGAGCGGGTGATATCCAGCTCGGCATTACGGATCTCGAGTTCCTCCATGGTTTCCTGCAGTTCACGGGTGTATTCATCAAGCTGCTGTTGCATGTCTGACTGGTAATGCCTGATTTCTTCCGTCATATTGTTGATACAGGACTGCAGAATACCGATCTCGTCCGTGGCGTTAACCTCGATCCTGGTGTCCAGCTTGCCACTGGTGATTCTGCGTACGGCATCGGTCAGCGACTGGATTGGCCGGGTAATGGCCTGACTGAACCAGATAATAAGCAGGGAGGCCACAAACAGTATGGCTAGGGTAATGCTGATGCTGTTCTTCAGGTTCTGGATTTTTTCATGGGTGGCGTAACGCGTGGTAAGGGTAACGATAACCCTGCCCAGTGAGTCGGAGTTGTTCGCTGCGGGTGCAGGATCAAACGCATTTTCATAATCACCGACAATGAGCGGTGATGGTCTGATGCTTTCGCTAAAGACAAGATATTCTTCACCGCCAAACAGCTTTTCCATAAAACTGCTGTTGGAGGACGAGGACTTTTCCCTGATGCCGCTGTCGTAGACGGTCTTGCCGCTATTGTCCGTAATCTGTATGCGTACGACAGCGTTGTTCTGCAGTGCCGAGTTGATCAGCGGCTCGATGAATTCGGTATTGCCTGAAAATACAACATATTCGGCGCCGGGCGCCAGTTGTCGGGCAATAAACTGGCCATGGCGGTTCAGCGAATCGGTAATGTAGCTGATTTGCGTACTTGTGTAATAGGTCGTCAGGATTATCGACAGCAGCAGAGCCGGGGCGCTGGCGATCAGGATGATTTTTTTTATGATGCTCAGGTCTTTCATTGTGCATCACCTGCTGCGTCGGCGTTGGCCTTGCCGGACTGCATGATCTGTTTTTTAATTTTTCCGGTGTCCGGCAGGGGCAGGTTCAATGCCCTGAATACCTGACGGTTTATGCTGATGTCGAAGTCGTCCGGCCAGGCTTTGTGCCAGTTCAGCTTCCTGCCGGAAGAAAAATAATCATAGACAAGCCGCGAAGCCGTTTGAGCAATTTGCTGGCTGCTACTGTGTATGGCAGCAATCGCACCGGCATTGACGAAGTTTTCCGAAAAAGCAATCACCGGTTTTCTCATGCGGTAGCTGGTAAGAAGAATATTCTTGACGGTTTTGCGGTTGTAGATATTACCGTCAGGAAGGGCAAGCAGAAGATCGCTGTTGTGAAGTGCGGTCCTGAGATCGGCGGACAAAAATTCGGGGTCATCGTTGTACTGGCGGTAAGCCTCAAGCTGAAACATGCTGGCACAGCGGCGGAAGCTTTTTTCATCGGGATAGTCGGCCCTGCTGGTAAGATAACTGACGCGCCTCCAGTTCGGGTTCAACAGGTGAATGAGGCTGAGCTGACGGCAGAATGGCTGGGTCATGTAAAGGATGGCTGGTTTATCCCTGGTGTTGCCCGGCACCTGCTTGCCGGGATTGCTGACAATGGCTATAACCGGGGTAGGCGGGAACAGTGATTTTGCATAGTTTACGTTTTCCGAGCCAATGCTGATCACGAGGTCGCTGTTCCGGGTTTCACCAGGCTCTTTTGCATCGGCGCTGTCTGCGTGTATCAGGCGAATCTGCAGGGGTTGGGCCGGCGAGCGTGCATCGGTCAGTTGCTGCAGTAGGGCAAGGCTGATATCTGTCTGCAGCTTGCTGCGATCGGAAAACACAATGGAAACGACCGGTACCGCGGTGTCCGCGTCGCTGTCTGTTTCAGCGCGGGATGCGCCGACCTGCAGGGGTATGGCCAGAATAAGGAGAGCAAGCAAAAGGACAGGGTAGAGAAGGCATCTCCTGCTGTTTTTGCGAACTCCTTGTTCGGTTCCTTTCATATTCTAGGGCTTGCTGTTAAAAGTTCATTCTGAAATCGATATAGCCCAGCGTGCTCTGAATTACCTGAGGCGCGGTACTGTTGCGTGGTTGAGCGTTGTAGTCACTGTAGTCATCAAGCAGGTTTTTCAATACCAGGGAGATACTGCCATTGCTCCAGCTTGATCTGAAACTTCTTGAAATACGAAAATCGAGGATCTTGTAGTCTTTGGTGCCGCGTGCGTCCATCCATTTGAAATTTTCGACAAAGTAGTAGCCCAGGCTGGTGCTGTATGTCCCCCGGAACTGTTTATTGAGCAGGAATGAATAACTGTGGTGCGGAGCCGAACGGCTTGTGGCATCGGAATTGCTGTCGATGGAAATAACGGCACCGCTGGCAATCAGCCTGAGGCTGGGGTCGATATGATAGTCCAGCTCTGCTTCAATACCTTTGGTTGTACTGTTGATAGGGTTTCTGAATACCAGCATAGTGTTTGGACTGCTGGGATCACCTAGGACATCATTGACATTATCTTCTGGTGGGGCTGGTTCTCTCAGGGTGTCGATATAATTGCTTATCGTGTCGTAAAAAATCCGGCCGTTGAATAGCAGGGCAGAGTTCAGAAATTCGCCGAAATAGGCAATTTCCCTGCTGATGATCTTTTCATTTTTCAGATCCCTGTTTCCCTGTAATACCTGCTCGTACAGGGAGTTATACGGATAAGGTGGAACGGGCAGCGGAAGGCCGCCGGTTGTCAGGTCCTGCCGGTAAACTTTCTTGCCATAGGCTTCAAAAATAAAGGGGCCACGTAATGCCTGGCTGACGCCGATGCGTAGTTTTTGTTGTGGAGTAAAGGCATGGCTAAAGGAAATGCGCGGTGACAGTGCTGTCTCACCGAAGTCATGTTTTTCCAGCAGCGCACCGAAATTGAGCATATTGCTGTCGGTGATATCCCATTCTGCCGTGGCAAAAGCGCGGTACTGGTTGTGAGAAACCTTGTCGTTGGTATCCAGAAACAGCGGTGAG
>DRLE01000071.1 GCA_011051475.1 Gammaproteobacteria bacterium | reverse complement strand
TATTTTGAGTATCTTCTGGCATAAAACCACCTCCGTATTACATACTATCCGGGCATAGCCGGTAATATTTTTTAAATGGGAATGGCAATCAGGTTTTCAAGGTGGGGATGCGTTCTGATGAGTTTTTTTGCCGCAAAGGACGCCAATGGCGCAAAAAAAAGCCGTCGTGATGCAGGCCGGCATAAGACGCAGTCGTTGCCGGCGCTTTTGCCTGCAAGGCCATCGCTTACATGGGGCGGCGCAATGTGATGACTGAAAAAGTTATTCGAGAAAAGCCAGGATTTCCTTTTCGATATCCTCTTTCTCAATCACCGTTTTCTGCGCAATTTCCTTTTCGAACAATTCGCGGATCATGGGCGGGATCTCGATGCCGGCCTTGCGGGCAATGGACTTGAGGGCGTCGATATCGTGGGTGTCGACCTCGCCGGTGAGCGCATTGGCAATGACCGGCGAGAACTTGGTCCACTCGGCGGTGGAGTAGACAATGGTTTTCAGCGGCCTGTCGCGACAGGTCTCATAGGTCTTGAAGCAGGTAGCGGTGTGCGGGTCCATCAGATAGCCGTCGGCAAAGGCTTTTTTGATGTACTGTTTGCCTTCCTCGTCTTCGCAGTAGTCGGCGGCAAAAATGGCCTGTATCTGCTGCAGTTCGTCATCGCTGAGCTGGTAGTGCTTCTCGCTTTCCAGCTGCTGCATCAGCTCGCGGGTACGCCCGGCGCCAAACAGGTCGAACAGGACGCGTTCAACATTGGAGGAAATCAGGATATCCATGGCAGGCGAGGTGGTCGGTACCACACTGGAGTGGCGCAGGTCATAGGCGCCGGTATTGATCAGCTGCGTGAGGATATTGTTTTTGTTCGAGGCGATCAGGATTTTCTCCACCGGCAGCCCCATCTTCAGGGCGTAGTAACCGCCCAGGGCATTACCGAAGTTGCCACTGGGTACATCCAGATAGACCTTCTCGCCGTTGCTGATGACCTTCTGGCGCAGCAGCTCCAGGTAGGAATGCACGTGGTAGATGGTCTGGAAAATAATCCGCCCGAAGTTGACCGAATTGGCGGCAGACAGGTGGATGTTTTTCTTTTGCAGTGTGGCCTTGAAGGCCTGCGAGCCCAGCAGTTTTTTCAGCGCGCTCTGGGTATCATCGAAATCGCCTTTTACGCCGATAACCTTCAGGTTGTCAGCATCCTCGGTGACCATCTGCAGGCGTTGCACGTCGGAGGTGCCGCCGTCGGGGTACATACAGGCAACGCGCACATTGGCCTTGTTCTTGAAGGTTTCCAGCGCCGCCGGGCCGGTGTCGCCGGAGGTTGCGGTGAGGATCAGGTACTGCTCGCCGCGTTTTTGCGCAATGGCCGAGAGTACGCTGCCGAAAGGCTGCAGGGCCATGTCCTTGAAGGCGCGTGTCGGGCCGTGCCAGAGTTCGCTGACATAAAGATCGTCATAGACCCTGACCACCGGCACCGGGTTGGTCGGATCGTCAAAGTTGTCATACAGGGACAGGGCCTGGTCGATAATATCGGCCTCGATGTCGATCTCGAAGCGGCTGAGAATGTCACGCGCCAGGGTCTTGTAATCCGAATCGATATGGCTGTCGAAAAAGGCCTGGTCAAGAACCGGCAGCGACTCGGGCGAATACAGCCCGCCAAAGGATGAAATCGGCGCCAGAATGGCTTCCGAAAAACTGACTTTTTCCCTGTGCTGGCCGTCATTGCCGCGTGTTTCGATAAAATACATGCTTAACCCGGGTTTATCTCAATAAAAAGCGGATTATAGCGAATTCGGTGGTCGGCTTCCTTAGTTTTTGGGAAAAGCTTTTTTTTACCACAGAGGACACAGAGGTCACAGAGTTTTTATTTTCAGGGCTGTTATTGCGAGCGTAAGTGAAGCAATCCGGTTAAGACAGCCTGTTTCGAGAGATCCTGTCATCCTGGCCGTTAACACAATAACCAGGAAAGCTCTGAATAATGTCATCTTGAGCGAAGTCGAAAGATCTTTTGCTCCGTAGACCGTTGATTGCACCGTGGTACAAGATTCTTCGACTACGCTCAGAATGACAAAACAGGGATTAATCAGGACTTCCTGGGTAAACACTTCTGTTTCGCTTATGCTCGCAATAACAGCCCTGAAAATAAAAACTCTGTGACCACTGTGTCCTCTGTGGTGAAGATCTTTTTATTCCGTCAGCTGCAGCTGAAATGGCAACCGCTGCTGTATCAGTCGCACAAACGTTTCACGGGGTATCAGCTCTGCGCCCATGGTCATCAGGTGAGGGGAGGCGACCTGGGCGTCGAGCATAAACGGCTTTATTTCGCTCAGCAGGTAGTGCATGGCGACTTTCGAGGCGTCTTTTTCGCGGCTGAACATGGATTCACCGAAGAAGATATCACCCAGCACCAGACCGTACATGCCGCCCACCAGGCGGTCATTCTGCCAGCACTCGATGCTGTGAGCATGGCCCTGTTCGTGCAGCTGGCAGTAGACTTCCAGCATGGCATTGGTAATCCAGGTGCCGTCCTGGTCCTCGCGTGGCTGGGCGCAGGCCAGCATGACGTCGCGAAAGGCGGTGTCGGTTTTGATTTCGAAAGGCCGGCGATTGAGGGTGCGACGAAAACTGCGCGAGATATGAAATTTCTCCGGATAGATGACGCAGCGCGGATCGGGGCTCCACCACAATACCGGCTGGCCGGGTGAGTACCAGGGAAAAATGCCCTTGCGGTAGGCCTGCAGTACCAGCTCGGGTGTCAGGCTCTCACTGGCGGTGAGCAGGCCATCCGGCTCGCGCAGAGCGGTGCTGACATCGGGAAAGATATAATCGGTTTCTTCCAGCCAGGGGAGACGACTCATCCTTACGCTCTCGTTGTCTGCCGGTAAGGGGATGATTGCGCCAGCTGTTCTCCGTGTTCCAGCATGGCCGCCTTTTCGCGCTGCAGAAAATCGGCTATGGCCTCGCGGAAACCGTCATGGGCAATCCAGTGCGCGGAGCGGGTTTTTACCGGCAGGAAACCGCGCCAGATCTTGTGCTCGCCCTGGGCGCCCGGTTCAAAGGTTTGCAGCTGGTTTTCGATACAGTAATCGATACCGGTGTAATAACACAGTTCAAAGTGCAGGCTGTCGTAGTTTTTGCTGCAGCCCCAGTGACGACCGTATAGCGTATTGCTGCCCTGAAAGCAGATAGCGGCAGCCACCGGCCTGCCATTGTGCCAGGCGAAAAAGGCCAGCAGGCGGTCGGCCACCGCGCGGAAAAAGTCCAGGGTCAGGGTGGGGGCGCCGGACTTGCGCAGAAAGGTAATCTGGTAGTAGCCGTATAGCTGCTGCCACTGTTCTTCGCTCAGTTCCCGGCCGGGAATGATTTTTATCTGAATACTCTCATCGCTGACCTTGCGTCGTTCACGGCGGATATTCTTGCGGCGTTTGGCGGTCAGTCCGGCAAGAAAATCGTCGAAGTTCCTGTAGTCCCGGTTATGCCAGTGATACTGGTAGTCGAAGCGTGGCAGCAGAGCGTTTTCTTCCAGCAACTGCCGGTCTTCGTTTTGCGTAAAAAGAAAATGCGCCGAGGACAGACCGGTTTTGTCCGCATAGGCGAGCAGGGCATCGAGCAGCCCCTGTTTGATATTGCCTGCAGGAATATGCTCGCCGTCAGCTGTGTGGTAATCGCTTCGGCTCAGCAGGCGCGGACCCTGTGCCGGTGTAAAGGGAATGGCGCAGACCAGCTTGGGGTAATAGTCGATGCCGTGCTGTTCATAGGCATCGGCCCAGGCCCAGTCAAAGACGAACTCGCCGTAGGAGTTGGTCTTCAGGTAGGCCGGACAGGCGCCGACAAGCGCGTTATTATCATAGAGCAGGCAATGATTCGGCTGCCAGCCCCAGGGCGCCAGGCAGTCGTGCTGCTCCAGTGCACGCAGGAATTCGTACTGTATAAAAGGATTGTCGACGCCGGCCAGTGCATTCCACTGGCCGGCGTCAACATTTTCAAGGCTGTCGGCAAAGACGACATTCATAAAACAAGGTTGTCAGTTATCAGTAGGCAGTATGCCGTTAAAAACTGTCTGCTGCCAACTGACAACGGTATTACAGATTGCCGAGGTCCTTGCAGACGATATCGTCGAGGTAACGTTCGGCATCCAGAGCTGCCATACAGCCGGTACCGGCCGAGGTAATGGCCTGGCGATAAACATGGTCCATCACATCACCGGCGGCAAACACGCCATCGATGCTGCAGGCCGTGGCATTACCACTGGTGCCACCCTTGACGCAAAGGTAGCCGTTGTGGATTTCCAGCTGGTCGACAAAGATATCGGTATTGGGTTTGTGACCGATGGCAATAAAGATACCCTGTACATCAATTTCCTTTGTGCTGTCATCTTTCACATTCCTCAGGCGCATACCGGTGACACCACTGTCATCGCCCAGTACTTCATCGAGCACGCTGTCCCACTCGATATTGACATTACCGTTTTTGGCCTTGTCCAGCAGTTTGTCCTGCAGGATTTTTTCCGAACGCAGGGTGCTGCGACGGTGAACCAGGGTAACCTCATCGGCGATATTGGACAGGTATAGCGCTTCTTCCACGGCGGTATTACCGCCACCGATCACGGCAACCTTCTGACCCTTGTAGAAAAAACCGTCACAGGTCGCGCAGGCGGACACGCCCTTGCCCTTGAATTTTTCCTCGGATTCCAGGCCCAGGTACTGGGCGCTGGCGCCGGTGCAGA
The DNA here is from genome assembly GCA_011051475.1 of Gammaproteobacteria bacterium. GTDB lineage: Bacteria > Pseudomonadota > Gammaproteobacteria > SZUA-229 > SZUA-229. Next base: position 1,433 of record DRLE01000071.1, on the reverse strand, counting down.
TAATCAGCGCATCACAGGTATATTTTTTCGAATCGCCGTAAAGAATAAACGGACGCTGCTCCAGGTTGACCTCGTTGATATGGTCAAAAATAATCTCGGTACCGAAACGCTCGGCATGTGCCTGCATGCGTTGCATCAGCTCGGGGCCCTGAACGCCCTCGGCATCACCCGGCCAGTTATCAACGTCGGTGGTCGTAGTCAGCTGGCCACCCATTTCCATGCCGGTAATCAGCACCGGTTCGAGGTTGGCGCGTGCGGCGTAGACCGCAGCAGTATAGCCGGCAGGGCCGGAACCGAGAATTAACAGACGTGCGTGGCGGGTTTCGCTCATGATGTTCTCCAGCTAAAACGTTTCAGATAGTGTGGGTTTGTGTTTTTACAATTCGCCTATATTAGCAAATCTTAATGACAATTGTTTTGCTGGATAGTTTGGTTAATCGTATGTCTGCTGGAAAGCTGGGAAAAGCCTTTTTCCGCAAATGAACGCGAATAAACGCAAATGTTCTCTGTTCAGCCCAACCTGCCTCAAGCCTGGTGTGTTATCTATTAACCGATAGGGAATATAATTGTGTTTATCTCCGTTATACTGTTACAAAGATATTCTATTTGCGTTTATTCGCGTTCATTTGCGGATAAAAAACACGACAAGCCCGTTATTGACGGACGTAACGTTTATGAACCCGTCAAAAGCTATGGAGAAGCATTATGAAAATCGGCATCCCCGTTGAAATCATGACCGGCGAGGGCCGGGTGGCGTTGACGCCGCAGGCCTGTGCCACCCTGGTTAAAGACGGTCACCGGGTTTTTCTGCAAAGCGGGGCCGGCCTGCTTAGTGGTTATGCCGATCGGGACTATCAGCAGGCCGGGGTTGAGGTGCTTGCAACTGCAGGCGATCTGTATGGCGAAACGCAGATTATCGTCAAGGTCAAGCAGCCACTGGCACAGGATCTTGAGTATCTGCGAGCCGATCACCTGTTATTCAGTTATCTCCACCTGGCGGCGGACTGCCAGCTGATCAGGGATCTCTGTGATATTGGTCTGACCGCCATTCCCTTTGAAGCCGTTCGCGGTGAGGATAACAGCCTGCCGCTGCTGGCGCCGATGAGCGAGATTGCCGGGCGTATTGCTACCCTGCGCGGCGCCAGCCTGCTGTTTCGTAACCGTGGCGGTCGCGGTGTATTACTCGGCGGTGTTGAAGGTTCGGACGCGGGCAGGGTGGTTATTCTCGGCGCCGGCCATGCTGGCAGTCATGCGCTGTCTGCGGCCGTGGCGCTGGGCGCACACGTGGATGTGCTTGATCTGAATGACGTGCGGCTGGCAGAGCTGAAGCAGCAGTATCCGACTATCCATACGCATCTGTCGACACCGGAAACGGTTGATCAGCTCTGTGTCGAGGCCGACCTGGTCGTGGGCGCGGTGCTGCTTGCCGGGCG
>DRLE01000070.1 GCA_011051475.1 Gammaproteobacteria bacterium | reverse complement strand
GCTAAAACGCAGGGACGAAGTCGGCCTGCTGGCGCGCAATTTCAGCGAACTGATGAAACGCCTGTCCGGCAGTTATCGTGACCTTGAACACCAGGCCACCCACGACCACCTCACCGGCCTGCTCAACCGCTACGAGTTCGAATCCCACCTCAAGCAGATACTGGAACAGACACGCAACAATGACGAGCACGCCGTATTCTGCTACCTGGATATCGATCAGTTCAAGATTATCAATGAAACCGTCGGCCATATTGCCGGCGATACCATGCTCAGGGAATTCGCCGTGCGTCTGCAACAGCAGGACCTGCTGCCGCAAAGCGCCATACTGGCCCGCCTGGGGGGCGATGAGTTCGGCATCCTGCTGCCACGCTGTGATATGGACAGCGCCTACAAGATTACCGAGGCCATTCTGCAGATGCTCGAAGGCTTTGAATTTCACTGGGATGACAAATCGTTTTCGGTCAGCTGCAGCATAGGCGTGGTGCCTATCAACAGCGACACCCGCAGCAGCACCCAGCTGTTCGCCGATGCCGATGTCGCCTGTTACACCGCCAAGGACCGCGGCCGCAACGGCGCCTACTTCTACGACCAGGCGCCAGACAACCAGTCCACCCACAGCCAGGATATTTCCCACGCCACGGTGCTGGTACAGGCCATGCAACAGGACCGCCTGCTGCTGTACGCGCAGCCCATCGCCGACCTGACCCGTGCCGACAATGCCGTCTACCACTTCGAGCTGTTACTGCGCCTGCTGGATCAAAACGATGAAATCGTCAGCGCCGGCCACCTGATCGCCTCCGCCGAGCGCTTCGGCCTGATGCCCGAGGTCGACCGCTGGGTCATCGACAACGCATTCAGCCAGATCAAACATTTCACCAGCCATATGCCCGAGGCAGTTCTCAGCATCAATCTGTCCGGCAATTCCTTCAGCGAAAACGGTCTGGCCGACTATGTCATCGGCAAGCTCAGAGAGCACGATGTCGACCCCGGCAATATCTGTTTTGAAATTACGGAGACCTCCGCCATTAATAATCTGCAGCAGGCCACCCGTTTTATCAGCAAAATGCGCGACTATGGCTGCAGCTTCTCGCTGGACGATTTCGGCAGCGGCCTGTCCTCCTTTATGTACCTGAAGAGCCTGGAGGTCGACTACCTGAAAATCGACGGCCACTTCGTGCAGGACATGCTTGACCATCCGATCGACGCCGCCATGGTGGCCGCCATCAACCAGGTCGGTCATTCCATGAACATCAAAACCATCGCCGAGTTCGCCTGCTCCGAGCATATCGTCAAGCGCCTGAAACAGATGGGCGTGGATTTCGCCCAGGGCTATGCTGTAGGCAAACCCTGCGCCATCAGCGACTACAAAAAATCCTCCTCTCTCGACAGTACCATTCCCGGTAACTGAGCTCACAGCCGCACAAAAACCGGCTTCCGGCAAAGCGCCCCGGCAAGGCCGAAAAATAATTTCATTATTTGACCTTTATGCCCTTGTCATGCCTGGGGGAAATTATTATGATATTGGAAATACACAACATATAGCGAATAACTATAACAATAACACTATATATGGTATTCCTTATATACCTGCGTAGTGCAGGAGATTTCCCTGATGAGCACCCCGATGAGTACACCTGACAATACCCTGAGCCAGAACCAAGACAAGTCCGAGAACACCGCAAACGACGCCGCCAAGAACCTGGAAATACCGCTGCAGCCGGCTTCCGAGGATATCTGGGAGCGCAAGTACCAGCTGAAAAACAAGCAGGGCGAAGCCGTTGACCTGTGCGTGGAAGGCACCTTTACCCGCATTGCCCGCGCCCTGTCCGAGATCGAGGAAGACGAGGAAAAGCAGCAGATCTGGTATGAAAAATTCCTCTGGGCGCTGAAAAACGGCGCCATTCCCGCCGGTCGCATTATCTCCAATGCCGGCGCCCAGGAATACAAGCCGGCCACCTCCACCATTAACTGCACCGTGTCCGGCAAGATCCATGACTCCATGGACGATATCCTGAAAAAAGTCTATGAGGCCGGCATGACCCTGAAATCCGGCGCCGGTATCGGCTATGAGTTCTCCACCCTGCGCCCCAACGACGCCTATGTCTCCGGCTCCGGCGCCCTGACCTCCGGCCCGCTGTCCTTTATGGACATCTACGACAAGACCTGCTTTACCATTTCATCCGCCGGTGGTCGCCGCGGCGCACAGATGGCTACCTTCGATGTCGGCCACCCGGATGTGCTCGACTTCATCCGCGCCAAGCGCGAAGACGGTCGCCTGCGCCAGTTCAACCTCTCCCTGTTGATCAGCAGCGAGTTTATGGAAGCGGTGAAGCACGATGCGCCCTGGCCGCTGGCCTTCCCCCTCACCCGTGAGGAAGCCGAAACCCACAGCATCGATATCAACGATGCCGACCAGGTCATCTGGCGTGAATGGCCCATCCGTGAAGACGACTATATCGTCAATGAGAAAGGCGAAGTCGCCTGCCGCATCTACAAAACCATCGATGCCGGCAAGCTGTGGAACGTCATTATGACCTCCACCTACGAATACGCCGAACCGGGCTTTATTCTCATCGACCAGTACAACGAGATGAACAATAACTGGTTCTGCGAGAATATCCGCACGACCAATCCCTGTGTCACCGCCGATACCTGGGTACATACCGGCGATGGGCCTCGTCAGGTAGCCGACCTTATTGGTCAGCCTTTCAGCGCCCGTATCGATGGCGCCGAACACGCCAGTGGCAGGGAAGGTTTTTTCCGCACCGCAACCAAACCCGTGGTAAAACTGAAAACGGCGGAAGGCCACCAGTTGCGTCTGACTGCGGATCACCGCGTCAGACGCGTTACCCGCTTCAGTCGTTACCTCACCGAAACCGAATGGTGCGAGGCCGGCAAACTGGTGGCTGGTGACCGGGTATTACTGAATGATCACCGTGATGCGACTCACTGGCGCGGAAACTATAACCGTGAACAGGGTTATCTGCTCGGTCTGCTTGTGGGAGACGGCACCCTCAAGGCCAACGAGGCGGTACTCTCCGTGTGGAAACCGGCTGCCGTCGCCAATGGCGCCGATGCCTGTCTGTCTGCAGGCGTACAGGCGGTGATGAGCGAGGCACTGGCCGCAGCCAGAACCCTGCCACACCGCGCCGATTTCCGCGGCTGGCATGAGATAAACGGGCGTAACGAATTCCGCCTGACGCTGACAGCGATCAAACAGCTGGCCGACGAGGTCGGTATGCGTGCCGGACACAAGGCCATCACCCCTGCCATTGAAAAGGCTTCGAGTGACTTCTATCGCGGTTTCCTGCGCGGCCTGTTCGATGCCGATGGCTCCGTTCAGGGCAGCCAGGACAAGGGTGTCAGCGTTCGTCTGGCCCAGTCCGATTTGCCACGACTGGAAGCGGTCCAGCGCATGCTGCTGCGACTTGGCATCAACTCACGGCTGTACACCGATCGCCGCAGAAAATCGCGTGCAACACTGCCTGACGGAAAAGGCGGAATGGCTGACTATGCCATCAAGCCACAGCACGAGCTGGTGATCAGTGGTGAAAACCTGCTGCAGTTCGAAAAGCAGGTCAGCTTTGCCGACACGGACAAGGCTCATCGTCTGCAACAGTCACTGGCCGGCTACAAACGCAGCCTCAACCGGGAACGCTTTGTTGCCCGGGTCTGTGAAATCATCGATGACGGTGTGGAGGATGTTTATGATGTACAGGTTCCCGGCATCAACACCTTCGACGCCAATGGCCTGCATGCCCACAACTGTGGCGAACAGGGCCTGCCCGAATACGGTGCCTGCCTGCTCGGCTCCATCAATCTGACCCGGCTGGTCAAGGACCCGTTTACCGAACACGCCGAGTTCGACTGGGATACCTACCGCAAGGTGGTCAAGGTATTCACCCGCATGCTCGACAATGTGGTTGAAATCAACGGCCTGCCGCTGGAAAAACAGCGTGAGGAAATCCAGAACAAGCGCCGCCACGGCATGGGCTATCTCGGTCTGGGTTCCGCCCTGACCATGATGGGCATCAAGTACGGCAGCGAGGAATCACTGGCCTTTACCGAGCGGGTCACCCGCGAGCTGGCGCTGGCCGGCTGGGAATGCGCACTGGAACTGGCAAAGGAAAAAGGCCCCGCGCCGATCCTGGAAAAAGACTTTAGCGTGACCACGGAAATGCTGAGCAAGCGCCCGGAAATGAAAGCCGATGGCTGGAAGGTCGGCGACAGCATCAAGGGCAAGGTACTGCACGCAAAATACAGTCGTTACATGCAGAAGGTCGCCGAGGTTGCCCCCGAACTGGTCGAGCAGCTGGCTGAAACCGGTGCACGCTTTACCCACCACAGTTCGATTGCCCCTACCGGCACCATCGCCCTGTCCATTGGCAATAATGCCAGTAACGGTATCGAACCGAGCTTTGCGCATCACTACGCGCGCAATATTATCCGCGAAGGCAAGAAATCCAAGGAAAAGGTCGATGTCTGGTCCTACGAGCTGCTGGCCTATCGCGAGCTGATCAACCCCGATGCCATGCCGTTTTCCGAGAAGGAAGACGAGAAACTGCCGGACTACTTTATCAGCGCCGATGAGGTCACGCCGAAACAGCACGTCGATATCCAGGCTGCGGCGCAGAAATGGATCGACTCCTCTATTTCCAAGACCGCCAATGTGCCCACCGATTTCCCCTACGAGGATTTCAAGGACATCTACCTTTACGCCTACGAGAAAAACCTGAAGGGTTGCACCACCTTCCGCTTCAACCCGGAAGTCTTCCAGGGCGTACTGGTCAAGGAAAAAGACCTGGAAAACACCACCTACCGCTTCACCCTTGAAGACGGCAGCGTGGTCGAGGCGAAGGGTAATGAAGAGATTATCTACGACGGCGAAACCCACACCGCCGCCAATCTGTACGATGCCTTGAAAGAAGGTTATTACGGCAAGTTCTAAAGAAACATGTCATTGCTTCGCCAAGGTTCGCAATGACGAGAGAAAATTCAGAGGCTACACATGACAATTGAAATCAAAAACAAAATCGTCGGTTATTCCGTCGCCGACGAAACAGAAACCAAAGCCGAAGAGGCCGCTCCCTGCGAGGAGGAATGCCCTACGGCTGAAATCATTCAGATGCACGAAAAACTGGAGCGCCCCGAACTGCTGCTGGGTTCCACCTACAAGATCAAAACCCCGCAGTCGGAACACGCCCTGTATATCACCATTAACGATATTATTCTCAATCAGGGCACCGAGCACGAAATGCGCCGCCCCTACGAGATTTTTATCAACTCGAAAAACATGGATCACTTTCAGTGGATCGTCGCCCTCACCCGCATTATCTCCGCCGTGTTCCGCAAGGGTGGCGACGTCACCTTCCTGGTCGACGAACTGCGCAGTGTGTTCGATCCGCGCGGCGGCTATTTCAAGAAAGGCGGCAAGTACAAACCTTCACTGGTGGCCGAAATCGGCGACGCCATCGAGTGCCATATGAAAATGATCGGCATGATCGAGGACAACAGTCTGGACGAACACCAGCGCGGCATTCTGGAGCAGAAGCGCAAGGAATACGAGGCGATTAACGGCAGCAACCATGGCAATGACGACACCGGCGACTTTCCAGCCAATGCCCAGCTGTGCAAGAAGTGCAATACCAAGGCGGTAATCAGTATGGATAACTGCATGACCTGTCTGAATTGCGGGGATTCGAAGTGCGGTTAGACGTGATATTACCCGGGATTAAAAGCAGTTAGCCGCGAAGGACGCAAAAGGCGCGAAAAAAGCGAATACTACAATCGTCCGTATTTTACTATACCGTGGAGATAATAATGACAACAATCCACAGCAATAAAAGAAACGTCCGGCAAGCTTCAACCGGCAGCCATAAAAAACCGAAACTCAACTGGCCCGACCTGGTCTTTGGCCCGGTCAACCTGTGGAGCCTGCCGCCGGCTTCGTTCTTCTACCGGAAGACTCAGTAATCAAACAAGACCGGGCACGTATTGCCGGACACTGTCCGGCTAGTTACTCATAGCCGTTACTCAATGGCAAACTCGATACGCTCATTCAGCTTTTTCAAGGCAGCCTTCGCACAGGCCGCATCCTTGTCACCGCCAGGCGCGCCGCTGACACCAACAGCGCCGATGTTATAACCACCGGAGACAATCTTGACTCCGCCCTCCATCACGATCAGGCCGTTGATATGATTCAGCTCCTGGCGAATATCCGGACGGGCTTTCAGAAACTGCCCGCTGTCGGTCCAGGCCAGTACCGTCATATTGGCCTTGCGCTCGGCAATCTCCAGGGTAAAACGCGATGCCAGGTCATCACGCAGCGCGGCGCGAAGCAGCCCCTGGCGATCAACCACCACGGCACTGACATGATAACCGTCCTTGCGGCAGGCCAGAACGGTTTCATTGGCAATATCACGCGCCAGCTCCATGCCTATACTGTTTTCGGTAACGATATCCGCGGCATTAACGGCAAGCGCCGATACTGCTGCGCACAGAGAAAATACCCGTTTGATAACAGAATTCTTTTTCATGGCTATTCTCATTCAGGTTCTACGATAATCTTTCCGGCAGAATGAATGCAAGCCTGCCTAAAAGAAATCATCGAAATCGCGATCAATCAGCGCATCCGGTTTCATCACGTAAAGATTCTTATCCACACGATAATCCAGATATTCCTCAACGGCCATGCCCTTGAACATGCCATCGAAGACGGCTTTTAGCTGCCTGTTGACCTTGACCGCATCGCCCTTGAAATAGGTATGTTCGGTGCCCACCCCTTTGGCATCCGTGACATCGATATAATAGGCGTTGTCGGCATCGAGTTTCCGGGTGTAATGACCCAGGCGCGCCAGTTGCTCATCGCCGGGCTTTATTCTTGAGGCAGCCAGTGCGCTGTCGCTTTCATTGATAACGATATAGCAGCGGTTTCTGACATCCAGTTTACCGACCCAGTCCCTGTGATTCTTGTTGTTCGCATCGGCAGCCACCAGGCAGACATTATCGAAAACCAGTTTGCTGGTAAGACTGTCCGAGGTCATCAGCGTGTGCTTGAGAACGTAGTTACCCATGCTGTGGCAGAGCAGGCTTATTTTTGTATTACATTCCCTGTTCTGCAGCGTTGCAAACAGTTCCCTGGCAGCGACGGGATTGTTCGGGTGGCGATCATAGGCCTGCTGACGCAATCTTTCCACCCAGCCTTTGGTCAGCAGCCGGTGATAGAAGCCCAGCTTGCCGACGACGCGATTGAGTGCATTTGTTGACAGCCTGGCATCCGCCTTGTCACTGAGGTAGGCGGCCGCACCGGTTATGGGATTGCCGCCATTGGCCGGCCAGGTAAAGGGAACGACGATAACATCGTAAAGTTTTTCGATGGCTTCGGCGGCCTTGAGCACATCCCTGACATCGTTGTTATAACCGTGCACGAATAACAGAATGCTTTTTTTCGTGGTCGCGGCCAGCTCGAACAGTTCGCAGGCAACCTTAAGACTGCCATGCCACTGCTGGCGGACATCGATATCGATCTTGTATTTTTTTTTGAGATCCCGCACGACTGTCGGGGAGAGTTTGTCGGTAACCGGCTTTACACTCCAGGCATTGCCCTTGCGCTCAACCCTGGCGAAAGTGATTTCCTGGGCGCCATTTGTGTTCGGCTTGTCGCTGAACATTCTCAGGCCCTTTTTATTTCTGTCAATCCGGCGATTCGTAATAAGATACATCGTTCCTCCTGATTCCCTGAACATGGATTGCTTGCAGCGGAAATATAAACACCCTTTCCAGACCAAGTCAAACAACTGCTCGACTTTCGCCCTGTTTTATACGCATCGATGAACATGCCCCCGGGAGTATCACTGGCACCGGATTAACCGGCATAAAATGCCGTTATTATGGCCAAAAAAACACTCAAAAGCCGGACAATGCCAATTCTTTCCCTTTCAGTTGACCTAGGTCACAGACATGTTTTGCCAAATGGTGAAAATGGCTTTTCCAGATTATCCGGGACAATCGCTTGAATCTTGCACAGTACATCAATACCTTCGGCCAGAGCATGCTGCAGCGCTACGGCGAGCGTGTGCACAAGGTTGCCATCGATGCCGGTTTTACCTGCCCCAACCGCGACGGCAGTATCGGCCGGGGCGGCTGCACCTTCTGCAATAATGTGTC
>DRLE01000069.1 GCA_011051475.1 Gammaproteobacteria bacterium | reverse complement strand
CAGAACCGGCTTACTGGAAATGGCTGGCCCTGTTTTTTGCCGGCGCGTGGCTGATCACCCTGCTGCTTCTGCTGAAAAAATCGGGCAAGAGAAATACTGCTGACAGCAAAGTGAATAAAACCACCAGCGCCGCGTCAGTCAACAAAGCTCTGAGCAAGGTAACAAAATACGCAAAACAGAACGATGCCCGGCAAACACGCGACGCCCTGATTGAGTGGGCGCGACTGAATTACAAGCAGCCCCACATCAGCAGCCTGCTGCAGATCACTGATTACTGTTCTGAAAACCTGCGCAGTGAAATTCGTGAGCTTAACCAGGCGCTGTACAGCACGGAACATTCCCAGTGGAACGGCCGCAAGCTGCTGACTGCAATAAAACAGGAAAACAGGCAACAGGCTGACGGGGCTGATTCCGAAAGCCCTGCCCTGAAACCCCTGTACAAGCAATCATAGGCAACAAAATATTTTCAGCTCATCCGCCGCGCCGCAAGGCGGAGGGCTTCCTGTAACTGCGGCAACAACAATGGAGCATTAAGTGAAAAAAACATTGATACTCGCATGCGCTTTGGCCGTTTCCGGCAATGTCTTCGCATCCGGCAAATCACACTGGGGCTATTCAGGCCACGAAGGCCCTGAAAACTGGGCAAAACTGAGCGCGGACAACTTTGCCTGTGCCGGCAGAAACCAGTCACCGATCAACCTCACCGGTTTTATCGAGGCGGAGTTAAGCCCGATCAATTTCAATTATCAGCCCGGTGGCAGGGAGATTCTGAATAACGGCCATACCGTTCAGATAAACTACCAGCCGGGCAGCAGCATGACAATCGATGGCAAGGTATTCAAGCTGCTGCAGTTTCATTTCCACGCGCCCAGTGAAAACAATATCAATGGCAAGTCCTTTCCGCTGGAAGCCCACCTTGTACATGCCGATAAAGACGGCAATCTGGCAGTCGTGGCCGTTATGTTCGAAGAAGGCAAGGCAAACAGCGGGCTGAGCAAAGCCTGGCAAAAAATGCCGGAACATGAAGGTGATAAAAATGCCCTGCAGACCACCGTCAGCGTCGATGACATTCTGCCCGCCGACCGCGACTACTACCGTTTTAACGGCTCACTGACTACCCCGCCCTGCACCGAAGGCGTCCGCTGGCTGGTAATGAAACAGCCCGTCAGCGCCTCTGCAGAACAGCTTGCGAAATTCAGGCACGCGCTTCATGGCCCCAATAACCGGCCATTACAGGCCGTGAATGCCCGCCCTGTTCTGAAATAGGGCATTACCATTGTAGAAAACCGGGGCCGTATACCTGAATACAACGGGTATACGGCCCTCTTTCTATACCGGTATTCTTCCCGTCCCCCCTTTCATACATATAAGCCGACTTTCTGAAATATCCACCCCTGATCTGGAATGATAATGAAAGCCCGCAGCTGAATACCTGACAAATTGCCATCTGCATGCCAGGACCGTCGGCTGTATACTGATGTATACGGCATTTACCACTCTCGACACAGAGCCCGGTAAACATGCTATAAGTACTTCAGGGAACAGTAGCTCGCACGCTACTTATTCAATCGTCAGGATCGAAACAGGCCAGCGCCAATGATCAATAAGGACATCAGATTGCTTGTCGTCATTGTTTTTCTCTGCCTTTTCTCCGGCAGGGTACTCGCGACTGCGCCTGATATCGAACTGAGTGTCGATGAAAAAGCCTGGCTGCTGGCACACCCGCACATAACAGTTGCCTTTGACGGGTACTTTCCTCCCTACAGCTTTCTGAATAACAATGGAAAACCCGAAGGCCTGGCCGTTGATGTCTTTGATATTATCGGCCACAACCTTGGCGTCAGTTTTGATATTTATCCCGAGCACACCTGGAAAACGCTTTATGCAGCAGCGAAAAGAAAAGAGGTGGATGTCGTCGCCACCATGGTCAGACAACCCGAACGTGAGACCTGGTTCAACTTTACCGATCCCTATATTTTCAAATCAATGCTCATTATTACGCGCGTGGATGATGAGCGCATCAGCACACGCAGCGATATCCGCCAGAAAAAGGTCGCGCTGGTTCGCGACTACCAGTATGTCAAACCGCTGCTTGAAGAATTCCCCTCCATCACACCTGTTTATGTCGACACTATACTGGATGCTCTGAATACGGTATCCATCGGCAAGGCAGATGCGACCATCGCCTTTCAGGGCGCCGCTTTCCACCTGCAGAACAAATACCTGATTCCCAACCTGAAGTTTGCCGCCGTCTATGACCCGAAGCATTCACTGGAGCGCATTGCTGTCAGAAAAGACTGGCCGATCCTGGCGCGCATTCTCGACAAGGCTCTTAAAGCCATACCCGAGAGCCAGAAGCAGCAGCTAAGGGATCGCTGGCTGCCCGCGGATATTCCTGGCACAAACAGGAAAGTCCCGCTGACAGAGCAGGAAAAAAACTGGATCAGGCAGCACCCGACTATCCTGCTGGGCATTGACCCGGAGTTCGCGCCCTTTGAATATATCGACAATGGCGTCTACAGCGGTATGGCCTCGGATTACATCCGCCTGCTGAACCAGCGCCTTGGCCTGAACATGCAGGTGGTAAAAGGGATCAGCTGGGAAGAGGCCATGCAAAAGGCAAAGGACCGGGAGATTGATGTCCTGCCCGTCGTGGCGATTACCGAAGAAAGAAAACAGTACTTCAATTTCACCCGGCCCTATATCCAGTTCCACCGCGTTATTATCACCCAGGCAGACAGGCCGTTTATTACCGGCCTTGACGACATCCGGGGACAGCGTATCGCCGTGCAACACGATAGCTCACATGAAGGCTACCTCGCCGACAACACCGATATACAGCCCGTCGGTTTCGATACCCTGCAGCAGGCGCTGCTGGCTGTATCCAACGGAAAGGTCGATGCCTTTGTCGGCAATGTTGCGTCCGCCACCTACTGGATAAGAAAGCTTAACCTGACAAACCTGAAAATTGCCGCGCCCGTCTCTCTGGATATCCAGAACCTGCACTTTGCCGTGCGCAAGGACTGGCCGGAACTGACAGGCATTCTGCAAAAGGGCCTGGACAGCATCAGTGACAATGAAAGAAGAATAATTTCGAAAAAATGGCTGTTACTGAAATATGACCCGGTTATCGACTATAAGCTGGCGGGCAAGGCGACGATCGCACTGGCGATACTGCTTTTGGCCGTAATGCTGTGGAACCTGATGCTGAACCGCAAGGTTCGCCAGAGAACAAAGCAACTGGCCTACCAGGCACACTATGACCAGCTGACCGACCTGCCCAACCGCTTTCTGATTACCGACAGGCTGTCACAACTCATCAACGAGGCGCGCCGCAGCAACACAAGGATAGCTGTACTGTCCATAGACCTGGACGACTTCAAGAAAATCAACGATACCCTCAGTCACAGCGCCGGCGACCGTCTGCTGAAGGAGGCGGCGCAACGGCTTAAAAACACCCTGCGCGAGGACGTCACCCTGGGAAGGCTTGGCGGTGATGAGTTCATTGTTTTATCCGGCCACCTCGATGAACCATCACAGGCCGCGTCGATTGCGGAAACCCTGCTGAACAACTTCCGGCAGTCTTTTTTGCTGGACGGTCGCGAACTGAAACTGACCGCCAGCCTGGGCATCGCCATATTCCCGGATGACGGCAGCTCGCCTGAAATCCTGCTTAAAAACGCCGACTCGGCCATGCATCACTCGAAAAAGCTTGGCCGCGATACCTACGCCTTCTATACCAGTGAGCTGAACCAGCAGGCAGCACGCCGCCTGCAGCTTGAAGAGCAAATGCACGGCGCACTGGAACGTGGCGAATTCAGCGTACACTATCAGCCCAAAATAGACATTAGCAGCGGGAAAATCGTCAGCTTTGAAGCACTGCTGCGCTGGCATAACGATGAACTGGGTGATGTGTCACCGGCCGAGTTTATTCCCGTTGCCGAGAGCAACAGCCTGATTGAACCCATTGGCCTGTTCGTTATCCAGCAGGCTCTGGACATACTGGCCAGCTGGCAACAGCAGTTCGACAGGGCGCTGACCATGGCCGTTAACCTGTCACCACGGCAGTTTCTCGCCACGGACCTGGTTACCGATATCAGGCACGCCCTGGCCACAGCGGATATAGCCAGTAACTCACTTGAACTGGAGATTACCGAAGGGGTGCTGATGAGCGGTCAGCCTGGCGTCGAGGATATCCTCAGGGGTCTGAACAGGCTTGGCGTAACACTGGCAATGGATGACTTCGGTACCGGTTATTCATCCATGAGCTACCTGCGCAAATACACCTTCGACATCCTCAAGATCGACCGCGAATTCATCAGTGACCTGACACAGGACCAGGCCGACCGTCAGCTGGTATCGGCAACCATTGCCATGGCGCATGGTCTGGGTATGAAAGTCGTGGCCGAGGGCGTCGAAACCGAAGAACAGCTTTCATTCCTGGCCGCCCAGCACTGCAACCAGGCCCAGGGCTTTCTGTTCAGCACTGCTTTACCGGCCAGACAGGTGAGCGAAATGCTGGCGCAACAGGAAGCCACAGGACATTTCGCCAGCACGGCAACACCGCAGGGTCTGTTAACACGAAACCCGTAGACTCCACTGGGCCGCAATCCAGCCATAACCAGGCCGCAGCCGCAGAAGTCTGCCCGCCTGCTACCGAAAGCACAGACAATGTGTCGCTTTATTTTACACTACCGCTCGTCGGATAGAAGCTTTATACCCTGTCATTTACCCAACAAACTGCTATCTATATAGAATATCAATCGTAATTACATTAAATCGCGCCAGCAGCGCAGCAAAATAATGTGGTTATAAATTGTACAGACTACCAGGGTAACCCGATATGCGCGTCACAAGCTTTTCACTAACCGTCTTCATCCTGACAGCAACCATTAACACCAGTGCCGCCACGATTCTGCTGGCCGACGGTAATAGCAGTATCAAGGTTTATGACCGGCTGATCGGGCTGGGTAATTCGGTCACCGTTTCCGATGCGCTTGACTGGGGCTCCCGCTTTGACTATTCCGCCTACGATGTTGTCGCCTTTCAGTATGGCAGCAACAACCCGCTTGATATAAACAATTTCCTCAACGCTGTCGACAGCAACCAGGTGGGTACGGTTTTTTTCAGAGGCTATGGCACCCAGGCCACGGCACTGGCACTGGGTCTTATCAGCAGCACGAATGCCGACGAACTTTCCTGGCAGTCGCCGGCGCAGCTCGATGTGGTAAACAACAGCCATTACATTACCTCGGGGCTCAGCCTGGGCATTACCGATCTTGGTTACTCCTATATGAGTGCCATTCCAACACCGGGCGCCGACACCACGGTTCTGGGCAGGGGTACGGATGCGGCGGCCCTGCTGGTTCATAACAAACGACGGGCTGTTATTACCCCGTTCTATGGACACTCATCAAATTATGACCTTGAAACCCGGGCCGGTCTGGACATTACGCAACGCTCGATCGACTGGGCGGCAACCCCTGCCGTACCCGTTCCCGCGGCTGTCTGGCTGTTCGCCTCCGGGCTTCTCGGGCTCTTTGGACTGGCCCGTCGCAAAGCCCGGTAAGCAGAGGCTCTGCCGATATCATGCCAGCGGCTTCATCAGAAGAAAAGAGCCGCTCTGACACTGAAAAGAAAACCTTCAGGCCCGCCTTCCCCGTTACTGTCCTGCCTGAGAATATCCTGCATATACTGCGCATCGGCAGTCATGGAAAAAGCACTGTTGAAAACAAAACGGTAGTAAGCTTCAGCAACCTGTGTGCGCTGCAGGGCCTGATTACCACCATCAAGATAGGCATAACCCAGACCGATATTGTCCGCATGCCGTCCCCAGGCGCCGCCTTTGATATCCACCCCGCCTGAGTAGATACTCCGGTAATTGATCATGGGGCTTTCATCCTGCCAGCCCATGCGCATGAACACGCCAAAGGTATCACCAAGCGCCTGGTCAAAAGACAGAATAGCAAACTGGTGCCGGGTATTGCGGGTACCACTGACATCGAGAAAGTCATTGCTGGTACCATCAAGCAGAAGCCGGTAATTACCCACACCCAGAGCGGTTTTCAGTCGATAACCGATCTGCACGCCATAGAAAATATATTCGTTTTTATCGATGTTCTGGCTCACATCCATAACCACGGCATGAATCGACCAGTCTGCAATATCCCAGTCCAGGACAGCACCCAGGTCATAGGACGGTACGAAAGTATTGGGTCCGAAGGTCAGGGCCGCATTCATAAACTGGGTGTAGGGATCATTGGCATAGGCGTTGTTATCCAGATATTCCGTCGCATCAATAATGCCGGCTATGGCGCCGAGACGGCTGCCTGAAGCCAGGCTGAACTCATGGCGGTACCAGGCGGTAAGCAGATAGCTTCTGCCGCTGCCATTAATATCGGTAAGATCATCGGACACATCCACTGCCCAGGATGCAATCTGAAAAGGCGAAACCCGGTTCAGGCCATTGCCGGCCGCAAGGCCGACCTTGGCAAACAGTTCATCCTTCCGTGTGGGACGAAAACTGATCTCCGGCTGCACAGGCAATGCCCCCTCGCAGGCATTGTTTTCTTTCGCGGCGCCTGACAGTGACTGACACTGCATCGCCCCTGCCAGTATGCCGCCGACCGAAAGCCTCTCGCTGAGAGCTGCAGCACCGGCAACGGGTACAAAAAACATCAGAAAAAAGACTATCAGGATAATCCGCTTTACATACTGCATGACAATAAACTGCTTGTTCGAGAAACCGCTTTCCCGAGTTCCTGGTCGCCCTCTATAACCGTTCAACCGAAAACAAACAGAAAAATGGCTATCGGACAGTAATTCCGTAATGATAACCATTATCACTTAAAAAGTAAATGAGAATTGTTCGCAACTTTGAAGTTTCGCCACAAGTGACCAGCCTGCAATCCATCCCGGAAAAACGCTGTGCTTTACTTCCAGACGATAGTCAGTAATATGTATCCGAGTCGGGTAACTTATCCGACTCACATGGAATCAAAAGTAAAGGAATACAGATGATCACAACATATATTGATCCCCCCCCTCTTCTCTCTCGTTCCCTGCACTCACTGGAAAACACCGGGTACACAGCGTCAGCATTCCTGACCACCCGCTTTTCTGCGTCTGCTATTTCTGTACCCCCATACAGACCGGCATGTGTTACATGCGCAACATCATAAAGTTCTTTTAGAGGAAAACCACAACACAGCAATATAAAGGAGTATGAAAAATGCCAAAGAAAAAAACACCGGCTAAACAGAGCATTAAATCACGCACCACCGGGCCCGCCCAAACCGACAGGCGCGACAATGACATCAGTGTCGATGACAACGCCAAAATCATCAGAGAGCAAATTGATGATTTCAAACACGTTTTCCACATGGCTGAAGAATCACTGAAGCGTTTACGCGACGAGTCAGCCAAACTGTCGGCCGACACGCCGGCAGCAAGCAAACGGAGTTTGCAGACCAGGATTGACAGCACGCAAAAGCTCATCGCCGACCTGAAAAAAAAGGCTGCTGAGGCCCCGGATCTGGCAGCCACGCTCGGTCTGGAAATTCAACGCCCGGCCGCTGTCGAACCGATAATCAGAGAGGTTATAGAAGAAACAAGGCTCACTCCCAAAAATATCAAAATCGAGGAGAAAGAACAGCTTGTGCCTCCCCTGTTCAGTGGCGTAGGCCCGCGCGATGCAAGGCGCATCTCCGGAAACACGGTCACACCAGTACAAATGATCGGCAAATTCAGAATGCTGTTTAATGACGAAAGCTCCCGCCCTGCGCCAAACGCCTCATACAGGTTGCAGGCAAAACTTAAAGGAGAAAAAAACAGCGTACTGCTGAGAAGTGGACGCACCGACGCAAAGGGCTATACCTCGGTCAACCTCACCGATGTGGCGCTGGATAAAATCGAACGTCTTGATGTCATTATAGAAAATGCCGCTGCCGACGATGACTCGCCTTTTGTCTACAGCTTCACGCGTGAAGCCCTTGCAAACAACGTCCGTCTCCTGGCCCCCCATATCATCCTTGTGCCCAAAACCCTGATTGACAAACTCAGGGAGTGGATGGATAGCCGCGAGAACCCGGATGCAGCCGGCACCATTGAGGATCCCGATGACATTGACGCGACAATTTCACCCGAATCATTCGGTCTCAATGAAGAACATATCGATGGTAACTGCTGTCTTCGCCCGCGGTCCGAATTTCCCGCCAAGGAATATTACTTCCGGCAAACATTAAGACTTACCGACATCGAGGATGTTCGCCTGGTTTTCAATAACCAGAAGGAATACGGACGCAAAAATGTCGCTGCCCCCATGGACTACGGTGACGACTCGTTCAGCACCTATGCTGTCCTCGGCGGCAATATTCTGGTAGGTCTTTCCAACCTCTACCGGCATGGCTGGTACCCGGTTGGCAGGGGACTTGGGCGCCTGCTTTATTCCACCTCACTTGCACCCTGTGAAGAAATCAACCTGGCCTTTATCGACTGGACACGCAGGGAACGCGATACCCGCACCGAATCCAGAACACAGACAGAGAAGCTGGAACACGAGTTGCAGCATGATCGCAGTATTGATGAAGTGGTCGACGCCACACTGGAGGAAAACCAGAGTGGCAGTTCAACCAGCGGTGGCGGTGGCGCCAGCCTTGACCTGGGTTTCTTCAGTATCGGCGGCGGCGGAGGTCACACCACCAGTTCGACATCGGGCAGACGCGCCCTGCATGTTTCCACCACCCAGAGCATTTCCGACAGTGTCACACAAAATGCCTCCGCCATTCGCCATCAGCGCGCGACCGTGGTCACCACTTCCTACCAGCAGGAATCCGAACGCATCAAGACACGAACAATTCATAACCACAATATGAATCACATGATGAACCTGCAGTATTTCCAGGTTGTCGAACACTACTCTGTAAAAACAGAACTCGTCGAAGAAAAACCGGTACTGCTGATTCCCTATGAGGTCGACCAGGATATGTTCGGCACCATTCCGAATTTCAGCAAGTTCATCGATACACCGTCACAGCCGGTAACCCGGTTTCTCGACCGGCATTCGCGCATTCTCCGCCGGATTGTGCCGAGACGATACAGTCGCGCCTTCCGCTCGCTTTCGCGATTGCTGCATTGTGGCGATGTCTACAGCATAGAAACGCCCTATGCCACTTTTTCGCGCTGGGACATCAATCTCAGTGCAGCCTGGCGCCCCGGTGTAAGCCTGATGATCAGAACCCGGTCAGGTCAGAGCATCAGGCTGCAGCCTCGTGGCCAGACCTCATCACAACCGCCGACGCGTTTTGTCTCCTCGCCGATAAGACATGATGACCTGGAAGAAATCGTTGTCAGCTTTGATACGGCCGAGGCTGTCCGCGATATATCATCATCCGGCCTGCCATTTGCAGACCTGCTCGAAAATGTGCTGCAGGAAACGACAAGTTATCCAATAAACCGGATAGAAATTTTCGCCACCACTGATCGCTCACGCTTCCTCAGGGATTCGCAGTCATTCGTCATCGAAACCAATGCAGTCAACACCACCCTGAACAGCGGCAATCCATCGGTCAGCATTGGTATTGCCAGCACCCCGCCGGTGGATTTCAGCAGCTACCGGGGACGCGAGCATGAGGATTATTGCCGCCTGAAGGAGCTGATCGCGCACATACAGTCCAGCCCGATGCGGTATATGCGGGCCATCTGGTTGCGTGAAGACCCTGACCGCCGGGCAATCCGTTTCGACCGCTACAGACTTGGTGACCGCTCCCTGCTCGACAACATTATCAACAGGCCAATCGGTGTACTCGGCAATTATGTCGCCTTCGAGCTGCTCGACGGTCATCGACTGGTGGCACTCAACAGCCCGGACTATGTCGTATCCAGCCGTATCGTCACGCTGCCTACTCGCGGCGTCTTCGGCGAAGTATTCCTGTCATGCTGCAATGCCACTGAAAAACGTGATATCGAACGCTTTGTCGAACCTGAAAACCGCTGTCAGCGTAAGGCGGCAGATATAACCGGTGTCAGCCCGGGGTCTCGCGCATCCCGCAGCGACACTACGCCAACCGGCTTTGCCGCTCCGATAGTCAACCTGCAAAACGCCCCGGGCGTGCCCGACCCGTCCGGGATGAGCAACGCACTGTCCGTACTCGGCACCCCGGATATCTTCCGTGACCTCTCCCGTGGAGCTGAACTACTGTCCTTTATCAACAATGCAACCAAGGAAGCCTTTACTAGTACCCGTCAGCATCGCGCCGCCATGGATGCCATTGCCGGCGACGTGGTCAGGGGACTGGTGTCTGCCTATACCGGCGTTCCCATCTCCGGCGGGGGTAAAACACCTGAAGCCGCTGATTCCGGCACCACCGGCATAACCCCGACAGAATCCGGCAGCGGCGGTTCGTCGCCCGATCTCAAACTGCCGACCTCCGGTAGAGTGAACAATCCGGATCTGCAGGCGCTGTCTACCGAACTGGTCAGGCAATCATCACCCGCAAAACTCAATGACCATCTGCAAAACATCAGAAGCGCTGTCGATTCCGG
Source organism: Gammaproteobacteria bacterium (assembly GCA_011051475.1). GTDB lineage: Bacteria > Pseudomonadota > Gammaproteobacteria > SZUA-229 > SZUA-229. Next base: position 7,450 of record DRLE01000069.1, on the reverse strand, counting down.
TCTAATCACTGACGCTCAGGGGCAGGAACGCAGCCTCGCGTTGCTGGGTGGTGTCGATGATCAGTCACTGATCATTCCCACATCCAGTGTATCTCATGGTATTGCCGCCGAACCACTCGGCACGGCAAGGCGAGAGGTTGATATCAAGCTGCGCGTCTTTATTCCTTCGCCAGCAGTGAGCCTCAACATGCCCATCGGCAATGATTTTGCCGGTGATGATCGGGGCTTTGCCTACAGTGGCGGCAGCTCACGCGCCGAGATTCACGCAACACTGACCTTTGGCACCGAGCTCGGCTGGCCCCGTCTGCAGACAGACGCCATCGCCTTTGGCGAAACCCGCGCCTATGACCCCGATGACACGCTCGATGTCAGCGGCAAGCCTGACTGGTGGAAAGCCATCAAGGCGGAAGCAACACCTGTCGAAACCGATACCCTGGCCCGAACCTCAGACAACCTTGATATCGCGGCATCGTACACCTACCCGCCAACGGCCGAAAGCTACTGGCCAGACGGACCGATCGCCGCCATGGCCTATCTCAAGGTGGACGGTTCCAATCCACTGGTATCCCTGGCACCGGCGATCAACGCCGAACTGTATCTGTATATCAAGGAAGTGAACGGAAAACTGTACTACAAACTCTCCGGCTCACATGACGGCTTCCCGGCTTACGAACTGTATGTCGACGAATGCCTGGTATACACTCACGACCCTGTGGCTGAGGGTAATTCGCCAGCATCACTGTTCCCGCCCTCCGATATCACCATTGGCGAGATCAGCATCACCGCAGGCTGGCAGGAACTGCCCTGCGTATCTGTCTAGACTGAAAACGTGGCCGCCCCTGCGGGCGGTCGCGTATCAGCCAGCCATACTGTAACCTGCGCAAACTCTGTCGCTACATAGTGATGCGTCCGACCAGCGCCACCTGTCGCCCCCTCGTTTTCCGCACAAAAACACAATACGGGAATTTTTCGCCTGCCGATTCGTCACTGTATCGCGGATATACAACAGGTAGAAAAACATCGTATAATTTCCGTCAACCATTGCGAAGGAACGCCCGCACTCAAGAACAATAAACCGGGGTATAAAAACTATGGTCTTCGACTCATTTGCTGCGAGCCTTTCCTTTTTCTTCTGGTCCACACTGGTCATTTCACTGATTCTGGGAGCACTGGCCAATAAAACCAATTTCTGCACCATGGGCGCTGTTTCCGACCTGGTCAATATGGGCGACTATGGCCGCTTTCGCGCCTGGCTGCTGGCCATCGCGGTATCTCTACTGGGTGTCAGCATTCTGGAATATGCCGGCATGGTGAATGTAACCGACGCCTTCCCCCCCTATCGCAGCAATCAGCTGATTTATATCGAGAATATTCTCGGTGGCATTATGTTCGGCATCGGCATGACCTTTGCCAGCGGCTGCGGCAACAAGACCCTGGTGCGCATTGGCGGCGGCAATATCAAGTCACTGCTGGTCTTTGCCGTCATTGCGGTTATTGCCTATTACATGACCTCGCCTTTCCCCGACAGCGATAAAACCCTGTACAGCGTTCTGTTCTACGACTGGGTCAACCCGCTGGCGGTATCTCTCGACACCAACCAGGATGTCGGTGCCATTACCGCAAACCTGCTGGGCAGCGACACCGCATTGTTCCGCCTGGTTGCCGGCCTGCTGGTGGTTGCCGGACTGCTGTTTTACGTATTCAAATCCGCCGATTTTCGCAGCAGCAGGGACAACCTGTTAAGCGGTATCGGCATCGGCCTGCTTATCCTTTCTGCCTGGTATATCAGCAGCAATATTCTTATCAATGCCGATGACAGCCTTTACTCTTTAAGTGATTACTATGAAGAATGGGACATGCTGGCCGAGGACGATACAGGCAAACCGGCCAGTGGCCGTACCCTGAATCCGCAATCGTTCACCTTCGTCAACCCGATCGGCCAGACCTATGGCTTTATCAAGGAGGGACTCGACCCTTCCCTGCTCACCTTCGGTCTTATTTCCGTTTTCGGTGTTATTCTCGGCTCCCTGCTCTGGGCTCTGCTCAGCCGCTCCTTCCGTATCGAGTGGTTTGTTGACCTGAAGGATTTCTTCAACCATTTTATCGGTGGCATACTCATGGGCTTCGGCGGTGTACTGGGCCTGGGCTGTACTTTCGGCCAGGGCATTACCGGTATGTCGACACTGGCCGTAGGCTCGGTGCTGACCTTCCTCGGCATTGTTTTTGGCAGTGCCCTGACCATGAAAATCCAGTACTACAAGCTGGTCTACGAGGATGAGGCCAGTTTTGCCAAAGCGCTGCTGACATCGCTGGTCGACATGAAGCTGCTGCCCTCCTCCCTGCGCAAGCTGGATGCGGTTTAGACCGCAGGGCTAAACGTAGTCAAGAGGCACAGTGGCAAAATCCGGCAACTGGTTTGTCTATATTCTGCGCTGTACCGACAACAGCCTGTACACCGGTGTAACAACGGATATCAGTAAACGCCTGGATCAGCACAACGGTATACTGAAAAACGGTGCAAAATACACCCGCGCACGCCAGCCGGTCACGCTGGTCTACCAGGAAACGCTGGCTTCACGATCACTGGCCTGCCAGCGCGAAGCGGCAATCAAACGCCTGAAAAAAACAGAAAAGGAGCAGCTGATCGCGAAGACCACAGTCTGAATACCAGCTTTCACTGAAACCGGTTCCGAAAACAGCACTTTCTTGACCTGCATCAAGTCATTTAAATCTGACTGTCATACACTATACGCGTCGCAGGTTTTCATAGTTCCTGCGACTTATGCCCCGCTATACCTCACTCTCCTGGAGGTAAGCAAAACCGCGTGAGCTGGTTACTCACGCGGTTTTTTTATGCCCGTGTATAAAGCAAAGGCGTAACCGCAACAATCACCCTTTCAAGCCCGCGTTGCCGGCGATACAGAATACCCGTGAACTGACAACAATGAATTTTCCTGTTACCAGTGCGTCTGTTAAGGTAGCACGGCACAACAGGAGAACCACCATGCCAAAATCACTGCCTTACCTGATTCTCTTTCTTTTCCTTGGCCCACTCACCATGGCCACTGCAGCAGAACAGAATAACGCCCCCTGGGGCAGCGCCAGCGTAGCACAAACCGAGTATAAACCGCAGAAAGTGGTCTACGATGTACATGTTAAAACCGTAGCCGCCGTGGAAAGCGTACTCGACCGTGCCAGCCATCTGAGCACCATTACCGGTGCCGACCCGTTTGAACAGTCCATCGTACTGGTTTTACACGGATCAGAATTGAGCTTTTTTGCCATCGAAAACTACAATAAATACAGGGAACTGATGCATCGCGCGCAAAGCCTGGTTGAAGGTGAGGTGCTCAGTATCAGAATGTGCAAAATCGCCGCACAGGCCCAGGGCTTCAAACCGGAAGATATTCACGGTTTTGTCGAAATGGTTCCCATGGGTGATGCTGAAATCATCCGCCTGCAGTACGAGGAAGGCTATGCCTACATGCAATAAACTCATCACCGCATTGCTGCTGTCAGTATTCCTGGCTGCAGGCCAGAACGTAATGGCAAAGGAAAAATACGCGCCCACCTCGGTGGACATGGAACTGAAAAAGGTCTCACAGCACGTGTATTACGTGGAAGGCAAGGCTGGCGTCGCTACCGATAATGAAGGCTTTATTTCCAATGCCGGGGTTATTATTACCGGTGACGGCGTGGTGATTTTCGATGCCCTGGGTACACCTTCCCTGGCACATAAACTGGTCGGCCTGATTCGAAAACTAACAGATCAGCCGATAAAAAAAGTCATAGTCAGTCACTATCACGCCGACCATATCTACGGCCTTCAGGTCTTTGAAGAGCTGGGCGCCGAAATCATCGCACCCTATGGCGCACAGAAATATATCCGCTCGGATGCGGCCAGAAGCCGGCTGGAAGAACGTCAGTTCTCACTCGACCCCTGGGTCAATGAAAACACGCACCTGGTGCTGCCCGATACCACCGTGGAAAAATCCTTTAGCTTCAAAATGGGCGAAGTGACCTTTACGCTTAATTTTATGGGCAAGGCGCATTCCGATGGTGATATGACTCTGCTGGTGGAACCGGACAAAGTATTATTCTCGGGTGATATTATTTTCCGCGAACGCATTCCCTTTGTTGGCAGCGCCGACTCGAAAAAATGGCTGGAAACGCTGACGAAACTGGAAACCGGCGGCCTCACCGCCCTCGTTCCCGGCCATGGCCCGGCCACCCATGACCCGAAAGACACCATTTCACTGACCCGGCGCTACCTGGCCTATCTGCGCAAGGTCATGGGAGCCGCCGTAGACGAATTCATACCGTTTGATGAAGCCTATGCGGCGGCCGACTGGTCCGAATTCGAAAACCTGCCGGCCTTCAAGGAAGGGAACCGTATTAATGCCTACCAGGTATATCTGTCGATGGAAGCCGAATTGCTGGAACAGTAAATTCCATAAAGACAGCCTGGATTTTTTTAAAAGCATTTGCCGCAAAGAGCGCAAAAGGCGCAAATAAAAAACGCAAAGCTGATTTTATTTTTGGCGTTAATTCGCGTTCTTCGCGGCAATAAGCTGCAGGATTTCAACCTTCTTGATCAACAAATCCGTAGGCCGGCATAAGGCTTTGCCGTTGCCGGCAGATAATAATGCCTGCTACGCTAGCGCTTAAGCAGGCCTACAGAGCTGGTCCGCAAAAGACGCAAAGAAAGCAGGAAACAAGGTTTTTAATTTTGCGTCTTTTACATTCTTCGCGGCAAAAACTACAGGCTTCTGACCTTCTGGATCAGTTCCTGGATATGCGAGGAATTGGCCGCAAAATCCGCTTTGCCCTTGCGTGAAAGCGAGCGGACATGCAGGGATGATTGTTTCATATTGATAAAATTCACCTGTATATAAACATCATCCTCAAACAGAAACAGCGGCGAATGCACAACAAAGTGTGCGCTCTGGTTATCACTGTCCAGTGAAGCCACGGTCCAGCCAAGCTTGCTGGCCGCCAGCAGCGTTTTCCGATAGAGCGTTTCTGCATCCATATTGAAAACCGGGGTACGCAGTTCTTCCAGTACCGGGTCATCGGAGGTCATGGCCATGTTCGTGGTAAGAAATATGGCCAGGCGTTTTTTAAACCCCGGCGGTTGTGTCAGGTGTGCATCATTGCGATACAGCGTCAGAAATACAACCCCCACGGCCAGCACCAGGGTTAAAACAATTATCTTTAAAGCGGTCATTTTTTCTGCCCCATAAAAAAACCACCGTCATTATATGACGATGGCTTGCAAAAAACAGTCCCCGCGCTGGAGCAATGCCCGAACAGCTATCTCAGACAAACAGCTGAACAGTCAGTGCGGCCTGTGTCAGTGCGACCTGTACAGCTGCAGCTTACGGGCGTCGGCGGGACACCGCAACCAGACCCAGCAGACCTGAGGCAAACAACCATACGGCAGCCGGTACCGGCACCAGCGATACCCCGGAAACACGCACCACAAGGTCATTGTAATCACGGTCACCCAGGCTCTTCAGGTCTTCCCAGGCAATCACATAATCACCGGCGTAAACACCGTCCGTCAGCAACCAGCTGACCATATGGTCGCGTGGCCTGGTGCAGGAGAACCAGCCGCAATAGACATTATCAGACGGGTCGGAGCTGAACAGCGGAGAACCACTGGGGTCCAGGCCAAAACGAAACGGCGAACCGGAGTCTTCAATGGTGAAACGGTTGCTCTGCTCATCCATATAGGGCACATAGAGCAGTTCGGTGTATGCATTGTCCGCATTGATAAAACCAAAAGACTGGCGATAACCGGCATACTTGGCCACAGCGGTTACCACAACTTCTTCTCCGCTGACAGACCAGTACTGATCCCGGTCATCGTCAATACGCTGAAGGTTTTCCAGGCCAAAGACATTGTCGAGTATGCCGCCATTGCCCAGCAGATTGGGCTCATACGGACTGGGGAAAACCAGCGTGTTCGCCGATACCGACTGGCCAAACAGAATCATGGCCAGCAGGCCCAGGCATTTAAGATTTTTCATAATATTCCTTTTTTAGTAAACAATTGGCTTCCTTAATGCAATCTTGATGCCAACTTGCTAACACACTGAAATCAGCAACTTACATATAAGCAGATAAGCAAATACTGTTAAAGATTCCGAATGCTGTCAGTTTTTATTACACTTCACTGTACCGCTGAGCATTTTTTAACCATATCGTGGTTTTTCTGCAAATCGATTGACAGCCCTGGCAAAAACAAGCAGTATCGAAGCATGATCAATCACTGCAACCGAATTGCCGTTATGCTGCGCGCCACACGCCTCCACTGGAAGCGTGCGACCGGTCTTTTGTGTTTGATGTAGTTCTAGTTTTACACCCCGATAATCACAAAAGGCCATCGCTAACCCGATGGCCTTTTGCTTTTATGGGCTTTCTTGCGGATTCATAACACAACAGGGAGAATACAATGTCAGTACCGATATCCTATCTTTCGGTCATCCTGATCTGGAGCACCACACCACTGGCCATTCAGTGGAGCGGTCACGATGTGGGTTTTCAGTTCGGCGTAGCCGCACGCATGTTCATTGGCCTGGTGGCCCTGAGCCTGCTGCTGCGCGTCATGAAAATTGATTTTCCCTGGCACCGCAAGGCCGTGCGCATCTACCTGATCAGCGGCATTACCCTGTATATTGCCATGAGCTTTGTCTACTGGTCGGCGCAGTATATTCCCAGTGGCTGGATTTCGGTTGTCTTTGGTCTGTCACCGATTATGACCAGTGTCATGGCCAGCCTGATTCTGAAAGACGCCAGGCTGTCGGGTGCCCGTCTGAGCGGCATGGTGCTGGGCTTTGTCGGCCTGATCGTGGTATTTATTGAAGGCATGACAATTTCCACCGCCGCTCTGCTGGGGCTGACCGGTGTACTGATCAGCGCCGCCACACAGTCACTGGGCTCGGTACTGATCAAACAGCAGCAACCGGATTTTCATCCCGTTGCCATTACCGCCGGCAGCATCGTCATATCACTGCCGCTGTTCGCGCTGAACGTGGCTGTTGATGGCGGCTGGCCGCATAGCCTGCCGCTGAAACCGGCACTGTCGATTCTGTACCTGGCTCTGCTGGGCTCGGCCATCGGTTTTCCGCTGTACTTTTACCTGCTGAAAAAACTCCCGCCGGAAAGGGTGGCCATCGTCACCCTGATCACGCCGGTAACCGCCCTGCTGCTCGGCAGCTTTTTAAACGGCGAACACATCAGCAGCAAGGTCTGGCTGGGCACCGCCCTGATCCTGCTCGGCCTGGCGATATACGAATACGGCAAATACCTGCCACACGTAAGAACGTGGAAAGTAAGGTGGCTGCAGCGCCCGCTTTAGCGACCGCTTTGCGGTCGCTAAAGCGGGCGCAGTGAATAGTGTACAGTGAATAGTTATAAAAAACAGAAAAACGAAGTTTTTCGCGCT
>DRLE01000068.1 GCA_011051475.1 Gammaproteobacteria bacterium | reverse complement strand
TCTTCCTGCAGTATGCCATGCTCGGTGCTGGTGGCGGTCTGCTCCAGCGCCTGTTCCAGCTCCTGCAGGGTAACGCTGGCGGTACCCGACTTGCCGACAACGATACCGGCGGCCAGGTTGGACAGCACCATGGCGCGCTCCAGCGCGACGTCGGCGCCCAGCGCCGCGGCCAGGGTGGAAATCACGGTATCGCCGGCACCGGTCACATCATAAACCTCACGCGCCTGCGTGGGGATATGTACCGGATCATAGCCTTCCTGCATCAGGCTCATACCGTGCTCGCTGCGGGTGACCAGGAAAGCACCGATGGCATACTTGAGCGAGAGTTCGTTAGCCTTGCTGACCAGGTCTTCCTCGGTCTTGCAGGGTCCGGCCACGGCTTCAAACTCGGACAGGTTGGGCGTGATCAGGCTGGCGCCGGTGTACTTTTCGAAATCATTGCCCTTGGGATCAACCAGCACGGGTATATCGTAGTCATTGCACAGCGCAATCAGACGCTTCACCTCACGCAGGCTACCCTTACCGTAGTCGGAGCAAACCACGATATTATGGTGTTTGAGCTGCTCGACAAATTCCTGCTCCAGCAGGGTCAGGTCACTGCCGATAAAACCGTCTTCAAAGTCCAGGCGCATCAGCTGCTGCGAGCGACTCATCACGCGCAGCTTGGTTACCGTGGAGTTCTCCGGCATGCGCACAAAGCAGGTGGTGACACCCACATCCTGCAGAATATTTTCCAGCACCTTTGCCGATTCATCATTGCCGCACAGCCCCATTACCGTGCATTTTGCACCCAGAGAGGCGATATTCAGTGCCACATTACAGGCACCGCCGGCACGCTCTTCGTTTTTCTTGACATGCACCACCGGCACCGGCGCTTCCGGCGATATCCGCTCGGTGCCACCATGCCAGTAGCGATCGAGCATAAGATCGCCCACGACCAGAACACGGGCACTTTCAAAGGATGGAATGTGCAGGCTCATCGACTTTAATCAACCAGGTGGTATTCGCAACCACAGTAGGGACAGGTCGCCTTGCCGGTTTCCTCTACCGGAATATAAACCCGCGGATGCGAGTTCCACAGGCTGCTGCCGGGCATGGGACAATGGATGGGCAGAATATCACGCGTGACCTCGTACAGCCGGGTATCGTTAGGCGTGTCGAGGTCGGTTTGTTCAGCGGTGTGCGGGTTTGGCATGGGTTGCTCCTGTTTGTTTTTTTTGCCGCAAAGAACGCGAAAGACGCAAATACTTCTTTATGCCGTCATCCTGAGCGTAACGAAGTGAAGTCTAAGGATCTTGTTATCTGCGCACTCAGTAGCATCAGATTTTTCGACTTCGCTCAAAATGACCACAACAATACTGTTGTTCTGACTTCTTTGCGTTCTTCGCGGCAAAAACCTGTTACTTAACCAGCGTCAGCCAGTCCGGATTGATTTCCAGACGACCATGCACCAGGTCGAAATACATTTTCTGCAGCACTTCGGTAACCGGGCCGCGACTGCCGCTGCCGACTGTGCGATTATCGACTTCACGAATCGGCGTCACTTCCGCCGCGGTGCCGGTAAAGAAGGCCTCATCGGCAATATAGACTTCATCGCGGGTGATGCGTTTTTCGCGCATCTCGTAACCGGCCTTTTCCGCGAGAGCGAAAATGGTGTTGCGGGTAATACCGTTCAGCGCCGAGGTCAGATCCGGGGTGTAGATAATATTGTTCTTCACCAGGAAGATATTCTCGCCGCTGCCTTCGGCCACATAACCTTCATTGTCCAGCAGCATGGCTTCGTCATAGCCGTCGGTAACGGCTTCCTGCAGCGCCAGCATGGAATTGATGTAATGCCCGTTGGCCTTGGCCTTGCACATGCTGATATTGACGTGATGACGGGTAAAGGACGAGGTCTTGATACGAATGCCCTTTTCCAGCGCTTCCTGGCCCAGATAGGCGCCCCATTCCCAGGCGGCCACCATAACGTGTACGCGCAGATTGTCGGCGCGAATGCCCATGCCTTCGCTGCCGTAAAAACACATCGGGCGGATATAGGCCGACTCCAGATTGTTTTCACGCACCGCTGCCAGCTGAGCTTCGTTGATGGTTTCCCTGTCGAAAGGAATCTTCATCTGCATAATGTGGGCGGAATCGAACAGGCGGTCGGTATGCGCCTGCAGGCGGAATATCGCCGTACCCTGCTCGGCCTTGTAGGCGCGCACGCCTTCGAACACGCCCATGCCGTAATGCAGGGTGTGTGTCAGCACATGGACCTTGGCGTCACGCCAGTCGACCATTTCACCGTCAAACCAGATGACGCCGTCTCTATCGGCCATGGTTTGCATATAACTCTCCTAAACTACTGTAAATACATGTAGGCCCGCATAAGCGCCAGCGTTGCGGGCATTGCCGGCAACGGCTTCGCCTTATGCCGGCCTACAAAATAATGTTTCAGGTCTTCAGTTATAAGTTATATGCTGTCAATGACAGCCCTGTTTTTTTCTTACAACTTAAAACTTATAACTGCAAACTTCGCTGCTCAGGCATAAGCCTTTGCCATACCGCAATCACCTTTTCCCGGTGCTGCCCCACTTCGCTTTCATCGGCCCGGCATTTCAGATTGCGCCAGTTTTTCAGCCGCCTGAAATAGCGGTAGGCCGCGGCAAGGGCATCGGCTTCTTCCGCGCGGTACCAGCCATTACCGACCAGCACCTTGATCAGCTCCAGCGTGGCGGTATGCTCAAGGCATTCGGCGCAATCTTGCGCATACAGCAATACCCCGGCCTGGGTCATAAACTCAATATCCACGAGGCCGCCGGCATCCTGCTTGATATCAAAGCCGTCCGCCTTGCCGGCAAGATGCTGGCGCATTTTTTCGCGCATTTTCACCACCTCGGCCAGCAGTTCGTCGCGCTGGCGCGGCCGGCGCAGAACCTGTGTACGGATTCTATCAAATTCCGGCTCTATACGGGCGCCTGCGGCAGACATTCCTGACGACTTTTCACTGTCAGGGCTGACACCAACCTCGGTGACAAAGCGGGCGCGAATCAGCGCCTGATGCTCCCAGGTCCAGGCCTTTTCCTGCTGATAGGACTCGAAGGCGGCAATACTGCTGACCATCAGCCCGGCCTGGCCGTCCGGGCGCAGGCGGGTATCGGCTTCGTAGAGAATACCCGAATAGGTACGGGTATTGAGAAAATGGATGACGCGCTGGGCCACGCGCGCGAAAAACTGCTGGTTATCCAGCACGCGCCCGCCTTCAGCATCGCCGGCGGTGAACTGCTTCTCACCGCTGCTGTTATGCAGAAAGATAATATCCAGGTCCGAATCATAGCCCAGCTCATTGCCGCCCAGCTTGCCATAGGCCACGATGGCCATGCCCGGCTGCTGCAACTCACCCTCGACGACACAGCCCGGCACGCCGTGCTTGTCCACCAGCGACTGCCAGGCCAGTTGCAATATCCGCTCCAGCAGGGCATTGGCCAGTTCGGTGAGGCGGTCGGACACGGTTTCCACCGGCTCGGCGTAAAACACGTCGAGCAGGGCAACATTGAATACCATCTGGTGGCGAAACTGGCGCATACGCTCCATCTGCTGCTCCAGATCATCGCCGACCCGCTCCAGCTCCAGCGCCAGCAGGTGGCGGACATCGTGCTGCTGACGCAGTATATCGGCAGACACCAGCAGACCATCGAGCAGAATCGGGTGACGGGTCAGGCGCTCGGTAAACCATTCACTGGTCCTGCACAGCCGGATCATCTGCCGCTGCACCTGCGGATACTCGTTGAGCAGGCTGATATAGACCCGGCGACCGGCCAGCGCCCGCAGTATACGACTGATACGATCGAGCACCATCACCTGATCCGCTGCATCCACTTCCGGGAGCTGCTGCAGCATGGACTGCACTACCTGCGCCATTTTCCGGCTGGTATCGCTGTTCAGGTGCCTTATTTGCGGGCTGCGCCGCAGTTCCAGCAGGGTACGGCTGATTTTTTCGGTGTCGGCAAAACCCAGAGTCTGCAGCCATGACACCAGATCGGCAGCCAGCTCGGCGTTCTGCCAGAACAGATCGAAGGCGCTGGCGGTCTCCGGCACGGACGCATTATCCAGCGCCACCAGCTGCTGAAACACCCTGTCCACATGCTGCTGGTGCTGCGCCAGTTCGCCAAGCAACTGCTCCCAGCTGTCCATATCCATGGCCAGGCAGATCCGCTGCTGCGACTGCTCGTCGGTCGGCAATACATGCGTCTGTTTATCGGCCAGCATCTGCAGGCGGTTTTCCAGCCTGCGCAGAAACCAGTAGGCCGTAATCAGCTGTTCAACCTCGGTTTTATCCAGATGACTTTTCTCTGCCAGCAGGTTCAGCACCCTGATCAGGCTGCGCTGCTGCAGTTCGGGCTCGCGCCCGGCGCGGATCAGCTGCAGGGTCTGGGCGATAAACTCGATTTCGCGGATACCGCCCGGTCCCAGCTTGATATTATTAACCACACGCTTGCGCTGCATCTGTGCATTGATCATGGCCTTCATGCCGCGGATCTCTTCGAGCATGGAAAAGTCCAGGTAACGCCGGTAGATAAACGGCGTGAGCATTTCGCGCAGGTACTGTTTGTCCTGCTCCCGACCGGTAATCAGCTTTGCCTTGATCATGGCGTAACGCTCCCAGTCACGCCCCTGTATCTGGTAATACTGCTCCATGCCGGAAAAACTCATGGCCAGCGGCCCGCTTTCACCGAACGGCCGCAGGCGGGTATCGACCCGAAAGACAAAGCCGTCGACCGTAACTTCGTCAAGCACCTTAACCAGCTTGCGGATCACCGCCAGGTAGAACTCGTAATGCGACACCTTGCGCGGACCCGTGGTTTCGCCATCTTCCGGGTAGGCAAAGATGAGGTCGATATCGGAGGAAAAATTCAGTTCGCCACCACCCATCTTGCCCATGGCGAAGGTCAGCAGCCACATGGGCTCGCCGTTCTCATCCTGCGGCATGCCATTGATCTCGGCCTGCTGTTGTTGCAGCCGCTCCAGCGATACTGCCACGACCGCTTCGGCAAAATCGGTCAGCTCCTGCAGAATAACATCCATTGATGCCAGCGCGTTCAGATCACGCCAGGCAATGCGGGACATTTCCCGCTGGCGCAGCGCCCGCAAGCTTCGCATCAGGCTTTCATCGTTATCTGCACCATCGAAAACCCCGGCGACCTGCTGCCGGTAGGTATCCAGGGTACGTGCATCCGACATGCCCTCGTCCAGCAGCTGCAAAAACATGGCAGGATAACGAATACAGTTGCGTGCGACAAAATCACTGCAGGCCCAGGTTTTACCGGTTTCGCTCAGGGGAACCGACGCAGGATCAACACCTTCTTTATCACAGGCAGCAAGCCAGTCCTGCCAGTAATTATCAAGCAGTTGATGCAGTTGTGGTGGGATATTTTTGAAAAGTTCAGTTTGCATGAAAGAAGTTGTAAGTTTTAAGTTACAGGTTATAAGCAAAAAACATCAAACTTACAACCGGGCCTTACAGTTTTTGCAACTTCTGATTAATGTAATTTTGAGCGTAACGCAGTGGAGCCGGAAAATCTTATACCCTGTAACCCGTTGATTGCCCAGAGGTATAAGATCCTTCGGCTCCACTTCGTTGCGCTCAGGATGACACAAGGTATTGATTCAGAAAGTACTTTTTTCTAGCTGAAAACGCCTTTCAATATAAAGAAGAACAGGATGGAAAGAATAGCCCCTGCCGGCAGGGTAACGATCCATGACATAAAGATATTGCGAATCACGGTCATATTCAACGCCGCCATGCCGCGCGCCAGACCGACGCCCAGCACCGCGCCCACCAGGGTATGCGTGGTGGAAATCGGCAGGCCGGTGCCCGATGCCAGTACCACCGTTGTCGCTGCCGCCAGGGTAGCGGCAAAACCGCGGCTGGGGGTCAGCTCGGTAATCTGGTTACCGACGGTGGCAATCACACGCTTGCCGTACATCATCAGGCCAATCACAATACCCACGCCACCCAGAGCCAGCACCCAGATCGGCAGCGCGGATTTGGCGGCCACTTCACCACCGCTCTGCACCACGCTGACCACGGCGGCAACCGGGCCAATGGCATTGGCGACATCATTGGAGCCATGCGCAAAGGCCATGGCGCAGGCGGTGACCACCATCAACACGCCGAATACGCGCTCGACATTGGTAAAGTGGAATTTCTTGTCGGCCTTGGGATCAAGCTTGACGCGGTTGACGAACACCTTGCCGATGGCCATGATGATGCCGCCTATTATGAATGCATACAGATACTGCTCACCTGCATGAAGATTCAGACCCACATGCTTGAGCCCCTTGACCATGGTCACCAGTGCAATAATAAAGCCGACCAGGAAAATATAATACGGCACATATTTTTTGGCATTTTCAAAAGGCTCGGCCGTATTAAGGATCAATGCCTGTACACTGCGAAACAGCATATAGGCGATAAAACCCGCCAGTACCGGCGACACCACCCAGCTCATAACGATAAAACCAACCTTGTCCCAGTGCACCGTGTCCATGCCGATACCCACCATGGCAAAGCCGACAATGGCGCCAACGATGGAATGTGTGGTCGAAACCGGCCAGCCGTTGCGCGAGGCAATCAACAACCAGATACCGGCCGCAAGCAGGGAGGCCAGCATGCCGTAGAGCAGCAGCTCGGGATTACCGGAAAGAATATCGGCATCGACAATACCCTTGCGAATGGTTTTGGTAACCTGACCACCGGCAAGAATCGCGCCGGAGAACTCGAAAATAGCGGCGATAAGAATCGCCTGCTTGATGGTCAGGGCTTTTGAGCCCACCGAGGTCGCCATGGCGTTGGCGACATCATTGGCGCCGATACCCCAGGCCATAAACAGACCGAAAACGGCGGCAAGCACAAGGAAGACAGTGCCGTACTGCGAGACAATTTCCACAACAACCCCCTTATCGCGCCAGCATCAGCTGTAAACGACTTCCTACGCGTTGAGAACGATCAGCGACTTCCCCTGTGCCTTCTATGATTTTGTACAGAAACATGATTTCGATTGGCGGCAACTCGTTTTCGATTTCAAAAATCTTGAAACGGATGGCCTGCTGCAGGTTATCGGTATCGCTTTCGATCTCATCCAGCCTGGTGATCATATCGGTGACAATCTGGATTTCCTGACCGCTGAACCCGGTTTCAACCAGCTCATCGAGTTCGTTAATGGCCTTGCGCGCCTGTTTGCAGGCGGCGACACAACGGGTAACGAAACGGATATAGTCTTCGTGAATGATTGCCGGCAGGGTCATGTGACGACCGAGAATGGTACCGGCAATATCCTTGGCCTTGTTGGCAATGCTGTCCTGCATCAACAGCACTTCAAGCAGGTCCTGACGTGATACCGGCATAAACAAACCCTTGGGCAGGTTCATGCGCAGTTCTTTTTTCAGCACATCGGCTTCTTTTTCAAGATCGGAGATACGTTTCTGACTATCGGCAACCTCGTCCCAGGCCTCGTTGATAACCGCATTGAACAGGGGAATTAATTCGGATGCACAGGCATAAACCTTTGACATGTGCTTCTGCAGGGGACTGACCGGCGAACTGCCGAAAATCCCGCTCATATAACCGCCAACTGGCATGGTCGCTCTCCTCCGGCCTGATTGCTCGGACTCTTCTCGGATCTTGATTTTCGCGCATTGTAATCGTTTTGAAACAAATTAAAAGCCTTTTTTTGCAATATCCGAAAAATAGTTTTAAGGAACCTCTGATTTATTATATGCTATCTCTGGCTTACAGACATAAGTGCAATCAAGGCGTGACTTTGAAAGCATGTCCAGACCTGGTGAAAAGTCACAACGCAGAGTGCACTTATGTCTGCAAGCCCCGCTGGGCGCGGCCTGAAGTGCCCATCGACTGCGTTATGTTTCCCAATGTTCGCATTTTCCTGGAAGGACCCGGCCATTCACTGCGAAACATGCCTTGCGCTGAGCGCTTCAGGCCACGCAGAGATAGCATATAATAAATCAGAGGTTCCTTAACGTATTGATATGCATCAAGCCAGCGCAAGTAAGATTCCCGATATAAAAAGCCTGATCGGCCAGTTGCTGGCCATACCGTCTGTCAGTTGCACCTGCAGCGATATCGACCAGGGTAACCTGCAGGTCATCAGCCTGCTTGCCGACTGGTTCGAAACACTGGGTTTTCACTGCGAAATCCAGATCGTGGACGCGGCAAACAACAAGGCCAATCTGGTTGCCAGTATCGGCAGCGGCGAGCAGGGACTGGTGCTTGCCGGGCACACCGACACCGTGCCCTATGATGAAAGCCGCTGGCGGTTCAATCCCTTCTCCCTTACCGAGAAAGACAACCGTTTCTACGGCCTTGGCAGCTGCGATATGAAGTCCTTCTTCGCGGTGATTATCGATGCCATCAGAAACCTCGACCTGAAACAGCTGCAGCAGCCACTGATTATCCTGGCTACCGCCGATGAAGAAACCAGCATGGCCGGCGCCAGAGCGCTCAGCAGTCATGCCGGCAGTCTTGGCCTGAATCGGGCACGCTACGCCGTGGTGGGCGAACCTACCGGCATGAAGCCGGTACGCATGCACAAGGGCATGATGATGGAGTCTATCGTGCTGACTGGCCGTTCAGGCCATTCCAGCAACCCGGCACTGGGCAATAACGCCATGGAAGCCATGTTCAAAGTCATGACCGAACTGATGCAGTGGCGCGAGGAACTGCAGCAGCAATACCGCAACCCGCTGTTCGAAGTACCCGTACCGACCATGAACTTCGGCCATATTCACGGCGGCGACAATCCCAACCGCATCTGTGGCCAGTGTGAACTGCAGATCGATATCCGTCCGTTGCCGGGCATGAAGGTCAATGATCTGCGCGTGGAAATGCAGCAGCGCCTGAAAAAGGTATTGCGGGACACCGGCATCAGCATCAAAACCGAGTCCCTGTTCGACGGCGTCGACGCCATGGAAACTGCCGGGCAATCCGAGCTGGTACAACTGGTAGAAAAAATGACAAAATCAGAAGCACAGGCCGTGGCCTTCGGCACCGAAGCGCCCTACTACAATGCCCTGGGCATGCAGACCATTGTCATGGGACCGGGCAGTATCAACCAGGCGCATCAGCCGGATGAGTTTATTGAAATATCTGCACTTGAGCCGGCCGTCGATATTGTTCGGCGGTTGGTGAGACATTATTGCCTGGCCGGCAGTGAATAACGAATAGTGAACAGTGAATAGTTAAAAACCGTAGGAGCGGACAATTCCGCGAGCTTTTACTGGCGCTGCTTGCCGTTCGCGGAATGCATTTCGCTCCCACAAAAATCATTCTCAGCATCGGAGCAAAACACTATTCACTGTTCACTATTAACTATTCACTAAAATCATGAAATGATTTTATAACACGGCTCATACTTCGTTCCCGGCAACTTCATCCGCTGCTGCTCGACAAAAGCCGCCAGCAGCGCATCCATCGGCCGCATGATTTCCCTGTCGCCGCGCAGCTCGAACAGGCCGTGTTTTTCCACCGCGCGAATACCATCCTCCTTGACGTTGCCGGCAACCACACCGGAAAACGCGCGGCGCAGATTGGCCGCCAGTTCATGCGCCGGCTGGTCCTTGTGCAGGGACAGGCCGCTCATGTTTTCGTGCGTGGGCTCGAAGGGTTTCTGGAACGGCTCGTCGATCTTCAGCGTCCAGTTGAAATAATAGGCATCGGTTTGCATCTCCCGGTGTTCCTGTACATGACGCATGCCCTTTTTCATTTCCAGCGCAACCTTTTCCGGATCGTCGATAATAATCCGGTAGCGCTGCTGTGCTTCCAGGCCCAGGGTGTCACCTATAAACTGGTTGATCTGCCTGAAATAGGCCTCGGCGGATTTCGGTCCGGTAAATATCAGAGGGAAAGGCAGGTCGGCATTGTCAGGGTGCAGCAGAATGCCCAGTATATAAAGAATTTCCTCCGCGGTGCCGGCACCGCCCGGGAACACAATGATACCGTCACCGACGCGCACAAACGCCTCAAGGCGCTTCTCAATGTCGGGCATAATCACCAGCTGATTGACAATCGGATTGGGGGATTCGGCGGCGATTATACCCGGCTC
>DRLE01000067.1 GCA_011051475.1 Gammaproteobacteria bacterium | reverse complement strand
GGCGCTCTCGGCTTGTTCCAGGTGTAAACCGAGGTGACCGCGTAGTTCCACACCGCACCGACAATAATACCGGACAGGGATGCCAGCACCCAGGTGGTGTCCTGCGTAAACAGGTAGGAGGCAATACCGATATTACCCAGGGCGCCGACACTGCAGGCCAGGGTAAAGGTAAACCAGCCGCGCAGCCAGGCCCAGCCGCGCAGGCGCATATCACGGTAGGTCAGGATATTGTTCATGGCATAGTTGGTGGTCATGGCCACCAGCGTTGCCGTGGTCTGCGCCGGGGTGAAATCGGTTTTCATGTAGTTGAGCATCAGCCAGACAATCAGCATGTGCACGATCACGCCAAAGCCGCCGACCAGGGTAAAGGTGACAAAACGCACCGGAATAATATGGCCGATCAGCTTGTCCAGCAGCAGCATAAAGTATTCCCAGGCAGCCTGGCTGTCGAGCTTGCTTTCGCCGGCCTGGCGGCTGCGGAATTCATAGGGCAGTTCGCGGTAGCGCAGCGGCTCTTTCGCCGAGGCGAAGATATCCAGCAGAATCTTGAAACCGATGCCGGAGAGCTCGCGCATGACCTTTTCAAAGCTGGAGCGGCGCATCATAAAAAAACCGCTCATCGGGTCGGTGAGGTCGGCATGCAGCACCACGCGGCTGAGACGGGTGGCCAGGCGGCTGATGGTGGCGCGCGACTGCTGCCAGTCGCCGAGGCCACCGCCTTCGACATAGCGGCTGCCGGAGACAATATCCAGGTCTTCGTTTTTCAGAATTTCCAGCATTTTCGGCAGCAGCTTTTCATCGTGCTGCAGGTCGCCATCGATTACCGCGACATAAGGTGCCGAGCTGGCGAGAAAACCCTCGATGGCGGCCGAGGACAGGCCGCGGCGATTGATGCGCTGAACAATACGCACCCGCGGGTCGCGCTTGGCAATTTCGCGCACGCGTTTCGCGGTGTCGTCCGGGGAGTCGTCATCGACAAAAATCACTTCCCAGCGATGGCCGTCCAGCGCCTTTTCCAGACTTTTGATCATCGGCTCCACGTTCTCATGCTCGTTAAAGGTGGGAACGATGACGGAGAGCTCGATAAGATGTTCGTTATCTGGCATGGGGTGGGTTTGCCTGGATGTCCTGATGAATCAAAGCGCGCATTCTACAGTATCGTGGGTATGGCTGTTAAGGGGGTGGTTACTTAGGCTTTTTTTTGAACCACAGAGGACACAGAGGTTCACAGAGGAAAGCGTTTTATTTTTCAAATCAGCGATATCAGACTTGAGAGAACGGTTTGTTGGAGTGGAATAATTTCTGTTACAAATAGAATGTATTCTCTGTGAACCTCTGTGTCCTCTGTGGTTAATAAAAATCCAGCCCCACCACGAACGCCAGGCGCCATATCCCGCTCACAAAATAAAGGCGATTTTGCGTTTTTTTCGCGTATTTTGCGTCCTTCGCGGCCAAAAACCGCTTTTTCCCCGTTTTATAAAGGGAATCACTAAGTGTTTGATATACAGTGACAGGGCATATTTGCTAAGATTGCGCCCCAGAGTTATACCATGATTATCAACCGGCACCGGCAGGCGTGGCTGGCCAGTGTTTGAAACCATTTCGGGAGTCTGAATGTTTTCCAAAGATACAAAAATTGAAGGTTATGACGAAGCCCTGTGGGCCGCCATGGAGCACGAAAAACGTCGCCAGGAAGAGCATATCGAGCTGATTGCCTCCGAGAACTATGCCAGCCAGCGGGTCATGGAAGCGCAGGGCTCGGTGCTGACCAATAAATATGCCGAAGGCTATCCGGCGCGCCGCTATTACGGCGGCTGTGAAAATGTCGATGTCGCCGAGCAGCTGGCCATCGAGCGTGCCAAGCAGCTGTTTGGCGCCGAATACGCCAATGTACAGCCACACTCCGGCTCCCAGGCCAATGCCGCGGTTTATATGGCGCTGTGCCAGCCCGGTGACACCGTGCTGGGCATGTCACTGGCCGATGGCGGCCATCTGACCCACGGTTCAAAAGTCAGTTTTTCCGGCAAGC
Organism: Gammaproteobacteria bacterium; assembly: GCA_011051475.1. Taxonomy (GTDB): domain Bacteria; phylum Pseudomonadota; class Gammaproteobacteria; order SZUA-229; family SZUA-229. The sequence continues at coordinate 840 of DRLE01000067.1, read as the reverse complement.
TCTACAATGCCGTGCAGTACGGCCTGAACAGCGAGACCGGCCTGGTCGACTACGATGAAATCCAGCGTCTGGCCGACGAGCACCAGCCGAAAATGATCGTTGCCGGTTTTTCCGCCTATTCGCAGGTAATGGACTGGGGCCGTTTCCGCGAAATCGCCGACTCCTGCGGCGCCTATCTGTTCGTCGATATGGCGCACGTGGCCGGTCTGATTGCCGCCGGCCACTATCCCAACCCGGTACCGTTTGCCGATGTCGTTACCTCGACCACGCACAAGACCCTGCGCGGTCCGCGCGGTGGCATTATTCTCGCCGGTGAGCAGTCGCTGCTGAAGAACGAGGACATTGCCAAAAAACTGAACTCGGCAATCTTCCCCGGTACCCAGGGCGGCCCGCTGATGCATGTTATTGCCGCCAAGGCCGTGGCTTTCAAGGAAGCGCAGGAACCTGAATTCAAAACCTACCAGAAGCAGGTTATCGTCAATGCCCAGGCCATGGCCAAAGTCGTTATCGAACGCGGCTACAAGGTGGTTTCCGGCGGCACCGACAACCACCTTTTCCTCTGGGACCTGACCCCGAAATCGCTCACCGGCAAGGTGGTCGAAGCCGAGCTGGGCAAGGCGCATATTACGGTGAACAAGAACGCGGTGCCCAATGATCCGCAATCACCCTTCGTCACCAGCGGTATTCGCGTCGGCACGCCGGCCATTACCACCCGTGGTTTCAACGAAGAGGACGCCACCAATCTGGCGACCTGGATGTGCGATATTATCGACAGCATTCAGGACGATGTTGCCGACAGCGCCGTGATTGACAGCGTGCGCGAGAAGGTCAGCGAAATCT